>CALMWM010000228.1 GCA_937873435.1 uncultured Gallionellaceae bacterium | reverse complement strand
AGCCAGTTGCCGTTCCACCCCCGCCAGCGCCAGCGAAAAATCCCGCTCACGAGGCCGAAGCCGCGTATGTCGGCAGGCTGCGCTCCTACCTGAACAGCATCAAGCGCTATCCGACCGGACGCGAAGCCAGCCAGCAACGCCCGGCCGGCACCACTCTGGTCTGGTTTACGCTACGTCGCAGCGGCGACCTGGTCGAGGCCGGTATCGAAACTTCGTCGTTCTCCATGTTGCTCGATAACGCGGCGCTGACCACCGTCAGACGCGGCGTTTATCCGGCCTTTCCCGAGGATGCCTGGGCTGGCAAAGCGCAGCGGCGCTTCACCGTAGAGCTGGATTTCATGCCAAAATAACCGGAATCGTTCAAATAATATAAATAAACTGAGGGAGTTTCATGCAGCCATCCAAAAAGTATTTAGCTATTCTCATCGCCGCCTGTTTTTCCGGCACGGCAATGGCTCAGGACAGCACCGCCGTCGGCCGGATCGTCGTCGAGGGCGATGCACCCGGCAATGGACTGATGGTGCAGGAAGACACGCCGAAAGCCCGCAGTTCGGTAACGCACGTTGCACTGGAACAGAAAAGTTCGCTGAACAACATCTTCCAGGCAATCGACCTGTTGCCCGGAGTCAACACCTACAGCTATGACGCCACCGGCCTGTTCGGCGGCGGGCTGCGGATGCGCGGCTTCAACAGCGACCAGTTGGGCATGACGGTCGACGGCGTGCCGGTCAACGATGCCGGCAATTTCGCGGTTTATCCGTCGGAACTCAGCGACATCGAAAATCTGGCGGAAATTTTCATCACCCAGGGTTCGACGGATACGGATGCCCCGCACATCGGCGCATCCGGCGGCAACATCGGCCTGGTCACCGCCAGTCCGGTCGATCGGGCACGCTTGCGCGCCCAGCAGACCCTGGGTTCGAATAACGCCTACAAGACCTTTGTGCGCGCCGATACCGGCTACCTGGGCGAGAATCGATTCAAGGCATTCGTTTCCTATTCCAAGGCGGAAGCCGACAAATGGAAAGGTGAAGGCGGTGCACAGCGCGAACATGTGGATTTCAAGGGCATTCTCAACCTGGCGCCGGGCAACAGCATCAGTGCCGGCCTGATGTGGAACAAAATATTCAACAACAACCTGCGCACCCTCACCCTGGCGCAGATCAACACCCTGGGACGCAACGCCGACTTCGGCAACGTTGCCCCTCAACATCTGGCCGGAATCAGCGGCACCGCACAAAACGAAGCCGCCCCCGCCAACGGCTATTACGATCTCAACCTCAACCCGTTCAAAAATTACATTGCCACCCTGAAAGGCAATTTCCAGCTGACACCCGCCCTGCGCCTGGATGTCGAGCCCTATTACTGGTACGGCTACGGTACCGGCGGCAGCCAGCTCAGGACGCTGACGGAAAGCAACTCGGCAAGCAGGCTGGGCGGCGGGATACGCGACATCAACCGCGACGGCGACACTCTCGATACCGTGATGATCTACAGCAGCGGCCTGACCGAGACACGGCGCCCCGGCATCACCACCCGCCTCAGCACCCAGATCGACAACCACAAGCTGATGGCCGGCTATTGGTACGAACACTCGCGCCACCGCAGGACACAGCCGGCGGTCAATTTCGATGCAGCCGGCAACAGCGTCGATCCCTGGCTGGAAAACTCGGGCAACGTCATCCTGCGCCAGGACGGCAGTTCCTACCAAGGCCGCGACTTTCTTACCGTCAGCACTTCCAGCTCGCTGTTCCTGCAAGACAACATCGGCCTGTTGAACGACCGTCTCAATCTGCAACTGGGGCTGCGCAACAGCGCCATCAAGCGCGACTTCACCAACTTCGCCAGCGAAGGCGGCACGGCGACCTACAATGTCCAGCAGGATTATTCGAAAACCTTGCCCAGCCTGGGCGCCCGCTACCAACTGAGCAACGAGCAGCAGGCCTTCTTCAATGTCGCCGAGAATTTCCGGGCGCCGCCTGACTCGGTGTATTACGGCCTGATCAAGGGTGGCACCATCGTCAACGGCGCACTGACCGGCTATAGCATCAAGCCGGTCAACGTCGGGGCGGAAACCTCGACCAACTGGGATCTCGGCTATCGCTACGCCAGCAAGGAGCTTAGTTTTTCCGGCTCGCTGTTCTATATCGACTTCAAGAACCGTATCGCGGCGGCTTACGACCCGGTCAATGGCGAAAACACCAACTACAACGTCGGCGATTCCTCTACCAAGGGCCTCGAACTGGAATCGGCATGGCGCTTCCAGCCCAAGTGGAGCCTCTACGGCTCGTTGACCTACACCCTCAGCCGCATCGACCGGGATATGCAAACCGCGGCAAACAGCTATGAAGCCACCGCCGGCAAGGAATTTCCCGATGTGCCCAACTGGATGGCCGGCGCCGCGCTGCAATACCGCGACGGGCCGTGGTCGGCCAATCTGTCCGCCAAATATACCGGCAAGCGCTACTCGACCCTGGTCAACGACGAGGCTATCGGCGGCTTCACCTTGTTCAACCTCGACGCCGGCTATCGTTTGCCATCGACCGCTTTTTTCCGCGACCCGCAACTGCGCGTCAACGTCTACAACCTGTTCAACACCGACTATCTCTACCTGAACTCCAGCAGCGGCAGCGGTTTCACCACCCGGTCGCTGGGTGCTGGGGGCAGTTCGCCGTCGTATTACGTCGGCGCGCCGCGCGCCTTCAGCATCATGCTGTCGTCTGACTTTTAACCCGAATGTTGCGTGGCGCAGCCAATTTGGCGATGCCGAACCGCGCCATGCGTGAAACCGCCTTATTGGAGACAGGCGGGAAAATGCCTTCCGCGGCACCTGCCTGACCCGATGCGCCTGCGGTTCTTTTTCGGGTTTCGCCTCGTTGCCGGAATTTTTTTGCTGGTGCTGGCATTTCCGGCGCTGGCAACGCCGCCACGCATCCTGCGCTTCGAGACTGCGCAAGGACAGGGGGCGGAAAGCTTGGCGATAAAATCCCTGCTGCAGGATCGGCAGGGTTTTATCTGGATAGCAACGTTCTCGGGACTTATCCGTCACGACGGATACCGCTTTATTACCTACCGCAACGATCCTGAGAATCCTCGCAGCCTGCCCAACGATAATGTCTTGTCGCTGTTCGAAGATAGCCGGGGCAGGTTATGGGCGGGCACCAATGGCGGCCTCGCCCGCTTCGATCCGGAAAATGGCGGGTTCACGCTGTTTGTGCCAGATCGCAGGCGCCCCAGCGGCAATGTGATCCGAAAAATCGTCGGCGACGAAAAAGGAGGGATGTGGCTAGGCACCTATGGCGGCCTCCAGCATTTCGACCCGAATAGCGGCACCTTCCAGGCTTACCGTCACGAACAGTCCAACTCCGCCAGCATCGCCACCGACAACGTCTCCGTGCTGACAATGGATGCCGCAGGGGGGCTGTGGTTAGGCACCTGGCCCGGCGGCCTCGACTACCTTGCCCCAGGCGCCTCGACTTTCCGGCATTTTCCCGTGACGGTTGCTACCCGGAACGGGGTGCGCAACGACAATATCAGGGCACTGCGTTTCGATCGCCGGCACCGATTATGGATAGGCACGGACAGCGGTGTTTTTCTCTGGCAGCCGGAGAGCGGCGACTGGTCGCAAAGAATCCATCTCTCGCGACAGCCGGGAATGGACAGCCTGTGGGTAAACAACATCCTTGAAGACCGTGATGCCACCATCTGGGTCGCCACCCGGGCATCCGGTCTGCTGCGCTGGGACGAAGCCGGGCAGAAATTCATCGCCTACCGGCCCAATCAGGAAGATCCGCACAGCCTGAAAAGCAATTATGTCGAATACCTGATGCAGGATCGCTCGGGAATCTTGTGGATCGGGTCCTTTAGCGCCGGAATCAGCCGGGTCAACTTGGCCAGCAGCGGCTTCGAGCACCTATTCCCGCGCGATCTGCTTCAGGGCGAACCTTACGTCAGCAACCTGATTTACAGCATTACAGGCAATAAACAAGGCCGACTATGGCTGGGAGGAGACACCGGACTGTGCCTGTTCGATCCGGCCACCCGCAAAATCGTCAAACATTTTTCCCATGACCCGAAGCGCCCAGGTTCGCTGGGCAACAACCGCGTTAACGGGCTATTCATGGCGCCGGACGGACTGCTGTGGATCGGCACGCCAACGGGGCTGAACCGTTTCGATGTGACGACAGAGCGCTTCGAGGTGATTCATTTTGGCGATTCCTCCAGCGATTTCATCAGCACGATAAGCCCTGGCCGCAACGGCGTCCTGTGGCTGGGTACTGCTGGCGGGCTGATACGCTTCGACCCGAAATCCGGGGCTGTCAAGAAATATACCCATGATCCGGCAACCCCGTACAGCCGTAGTGTGAACTCCACCAGCGTTGTCATGGAAGACCGCAACGGGCGATTGTGGGCCGGGGGATGGTATGCGCCGGGCGGGCTGGATTCCCTGGACCCGGCCAGCGGCAGGTTCCGCAATTACCGCCACAACCCGTTGGATTCGGACAGCCTGAAAGACGACAATATTCTGGCCATGACCGAAGACCGGCACGGAACGCTGTGGATCGGCACAGGGAAGGGGCTCAACCGGCTTGATTTCGAGCCGGACGGAAAATTACGGTTTCGCGGCTACACCATGAAAGACGGTTTGTCGTCCAACACGGTCAATACCGTCGGTGAAGACGCAACCGGTCAGATCTGGATAAACGATAACACCGGATTATCCCGATTGGATCCGGCAAGCGGGAAGATCACCAATTTTTTTGGCTGTGTTCGCAAATCATGTTGTTAAACCGCTCCACCGAGCGCCATAG
>CALMWM010000227.1 GCA_937873435.1 uncultured Gallionellaceae bacterium | reverse complement strand
ATATTCGCCTCGCCGATTTCGGCGCCGGCCGCCAGATCTCTTTTGGCCACCACGACCTGGGCAAGGTTCTGGCTTTGTTTGGCGAGAATCTCCTGGCGGAACTGCGACTCTTCGCGTTCCAGATAGTGGTAGGCCATGACGCTGGCCGCTACGCCCAGTATCCCGCCGGCCAGGGCGAGAGCCAGCGTCTTGCGGCTACGCACCTGTTCGACGATATTCGATCCGCTAAGCATGGATGTCTGTTCTCCCTGTTATTTCATTCCAGGCGCCGCTTGCCGCGCTGTTCGTTGTATCTGCACGGCGCCTTCGCGTTCATGCCCGATTTTGAAATCGGCATTACTTGTCGGTCGGCAGCTCCGGCAGCGCAATCGAGGTCGCGTAGCCTTGATAAGACTCTTTGATGACATCGATCAATCGCCCCACATAAGGCGTTCCGGTTTCGTCCCTGGCGAGCAAAGCCATGACCACCGCCATCACGACGATGACGTATTCGGTATAAGCTTGCCCACGAATCCTCTTCATGTCCAGACTCATCTGCCGACCAGGGTCGCTCCCAGTGCCGTTCTGCCAGCGCGGGAAACCAACGCCAGCGACAATTCCTCGCCCGGGCGCTGCAACAGCATTTGGCGCCCTCCGTTGCGACCCTTGGCGTCGCTGGCGAGCGACCAGCCATTCCGCGGATAGTTTTCGCGGAAAAAGGCCGCATTGTCGTCCACCGACAGGCTGTTGAAGGCCAGCAGCGTGCGCGACGGGCGGCGGGCATCGCGGTCGAGGATGTCGTTCACCACCTCGCTTCCCGGCGGCAGCGCCACCCCCAGCCCCAATACGCTACGGGTCTTGAGAGCTAGCGGACGCTGCGCCAGATAACCTTCGGAACCTCCCGCCGCAGGGCGTACCTGCACGCTGATGAAAAATTCCCCTACCGCATGTGAAATGACCTTCCACGGGCCGATGCGGTTTTCCACGTACTGCCGCCGCGCGCCGTCGCTCCAGCGCCGCCGGTAATCGGCGAGCACTTCGCCCGGCGCCGCCTTGCTGCGGAAAAACTGGATGCGCATGGGTACCCCGTTGTGCACCATATCCTCGGCCACCCATTCCAGGGTGGCCGCTGGCGGCGCCTCGACGCCGACCCATGCCCGGCACGGCGCGGCAAGCAGCAAGAGCAGGCACAGCAGCGTCAGCTTCATGGCTGCTGCCGATCTTGCGGCACCACTCCCGGCGCGATGCGTCCGTAATCCAGCTTTTTGAATTCGGGTATCACGTAGCCGACATCATGGGTCAGGGTGCTGAACCAGCCCGACAGCGCGTTGGTCACCACCAGCGGCGCGACCTGGCATAGCTCGGAGCGGGCATCCTGGCCGCTGCTGCAATGATGGCCGCTGCCCAGCCCGGAAGCGCCCCAGGCATCGCTGACGATGACGTTGGGGCGCAGATTGGTCTGGATTGCGGGTATCTGCGGCGAACCCGAAATCAGGCCCGCTTGCGCGGCCTGCCCCTGTTCCGCGATATTCACCGCGATATTCCCGGAATACATGCCTTTCACGTTGATCTGGAATTGCGCCTGGCGCACGCCGCCGATCGCATCCATCCAGCCGGAGACGGTGTTGAAGACATCCACGAGGGTACTGAGAACCTTGTTGTAGATGAGTCCCGGGGTGGTATCGCCGGCGCCGCTGGCGGTGCTGCCGCCAACATCGCCGTAGTTCGCCAGCATCGGACGTCCGCCCTGGTCGCGCCATAGCGGGTTGTAATTTGTCGGCGCGGCATTGCCGTCGTTCGCCTTGAGCGGCGTCTCCGCACCCGTGAAGACGCGGTTGCGCAATTCGTTTTCCAACTGGGCGTCGCTTTTTTGATCCGGCGTCCATACCGTGCGCTCCCAAGCCAGGTAGCGCGTCCCCTGGATGGCGCTGTGGTGAATGTCCATGTATTTTCCCAGCAACGGAACGGCAAGAAACACCGGAACCAGCACCATGCAAACCACCAGGAACTCGGTCATCGCCTGCCCGTGCGCAGCAGTTGGGCGCTCAGGGTTCTTCATAGCTCGACAGTCCGCCTGGATTCGGGGAAGTAACCTGGCCGTGGATGAAGCCTTTCCAGCCGAACAGGGTTTCATAGGCCAGCGAGCGCTCCGAATTGCTGGTATCCGCCAGCTTGGCTTCCCAGTAGGGGCCGAACAGGTTGCTGTACTGGCCGTCCTGGGCGAAATGCAGGCGGCCCTTGGCGATGGCGTAAAAGCTGTCCGGGTCGCTCGGATCTTCGAGGCGCAGATTGCTCAGGCCGAACGGCCCGGTATCGTTTTTCGGGGCGCCGAAGCCGGCAACGGCCGCCGTTCTGGCCTTGTCGGTTTTCTTGCTCACCACGAAAGTCAGTTCGGGGCCTTCCCCGTTTTGGGTGGCGGCGTCGGCGGGATTTGCCACGTCGTAGTAGGGCTTGAATCCGCCATAGGATGCCAGGGGAATTTCCCCGAATTCATCCACCGCGAGTTCAAAAGTTGGCTTCGCCGGGCCGTCCGCCGCGCCGCCGTATTGTTTGCCGTCCAGCTTGTAATTGAAGATGCTCGGGCCGGGAGTGGCATCTCCCGCCCCGGCGGAATAGGCCGTTCCCCAGCCGAACGGCAAATCCACGTGCTGGTGGAAGCTCTTGCCGCAATAGTCGAAGCCGCAGGGATAGGGGATACCGTGCCAGTGGCAGATCTTGACGCCGCAAATCACCTCGATGTCGATATTGGCTTCCCCATCGCCCATCAGGGTATCGGCGGCCGACCATGAATAATGGCTGTCCACCTGCTTGAGTTCGGTGCCGCCCTTGCGGCTCAGCCCGATATCCATCGAGGCGGAAATGTGCACCGGCAGCAAGGCCTTGATCAGGTCGCGCAGCCAGGAGGGAATCTTGTCCATCACCCAGTCCGTGTCGAACACCTTCCCTCCCAGGTACCAGCCGCGGCTATGCGAGAAATCGTCGAGCGAACCGCGGGTGACTTCGGCGAAGCGGCTCATTTCATCCTGCGATTCGTCGTAGCGGGCAGTGTATTTCCACCATTGCGAAGCATCCTTGATCAGGATCGAGAGGCGGTACAGTTCGGACGGAATATCGCTGCCGCTGTCCGGCCAGTGGGTGATCCCGGCATCCGGGTCGTTGCGGGCCAGCACCCCGGTCTGGACGGCATCGCCGCTGTACAGGACATTCTGGACGATGGCCTCGATATTGCCGTAGTGAAAGGCCATTTGCAGGTCGGAAAGGGCGGTCATCCAATAGCTCAGCGTCTTCATCAACACCGGCAGCACCGATTCCTCGAAAACCGTGTCGAATTCCTCATAGGACTCGGCCAGGGCCGCGCAGATGACATCCAGACCTGGAATCGGCGCGCACAGCACGGCGATGTTGTCCAGAGTTTGACCGGTGAAGCGGAACCACGAAGAAAGCCCGACCATCTGGGCCACCGCGACCTGGTTGGCGACCACAGCCCGGTTCATGTAGGCGCTGAAGTTATAGTCGCGTGCGGCGATCGTGGCGGCGCTGTAGGCAGTCGCATCGGCGGTGTTCTGCAACTGCATACGGGTGCTGGTCAACTGCGCAGTGTTGTACATCAGTAACGCCACCACCATCACCACCATCAGCAATATGCTCCCCAGCACCAGCGACTGACCGCGCTGGCGTGCCGGCGATGCTTTTCCGCCTGCGCGAAGCAAGGCTTGGCTCCTGGAAATCGACAGTCAGGAAGCGCCCGCCGTCACTTCGGATTTTCGTAGGAGCTCAAGCCCTTGGTCGTGTCGGCTTCTTGTTTTTGCGCCGTATCGGCAGCGGTCTTGGCGCCCGTACGTGCTTCGGTGCTGTCCTGGCCCGCCATCTCCTTGGCCATGCCGGCAACGTCCTGGCGCACGGTTTGGCCGAAGTACATGTAAACCCCGATGGCTGCGATGGCCACGACGATGACGATGATGATGTATTCGGTCATGCCCTGTCCGAACTGGCGCTGGGCTGGGCTGATTCTGGTTGTTTTCATGTTGACTCTCCTGAATGACGGTATGCGATACGCAGGAAACGGCTAACCTGCTTCTTCAATATAGCTGAACTCGCCCAAGCGCGTAAATCATTAACCGGGTTTTTCACCAAAGTAATGCTGCGCCAGCAACTGGCGTGACAAGAATAATGTCGGAAGCCCGATCATTCAATCCGTTACAGCCCACCCCCAACATTTCTGCTCAACGCGTCAGCTGGGCGTAGAGCAGCGGCAGTTCTTTCGGCAATTCGGAGGGTTTGCGGATCACCACATAGCCGCCGATGCCGAACAGATGCGGCAGGTAGCTGTTGGCCTTTTCGTCG
>CALMWM010000226.1 GCA_937873435.1 uncultured Gallionellaceae bacterium | reverse complement strand
AGTTCGGCGATCATCAAAGCATGTTCCTGCTCCTTGCCGGCGGGCGCGCCGTCCTCGCAATCGGCGGTGATGTCGAAAACCGGCTGCTCGTTGGCCAATAATTCGCCTTGAATCTTGAGCGCCTTTTTCAGCAGCTTCTCGCTGCCGGCATAATGCTCGCACGCAGCCAGCAGCGGAAATGGCCGTCCTCCGGCATAGAGCACGTCGGCGGGGTGCAGCAGATTCTTGTATTCCTGCGGTGCGATCTCGGGCGCCAGGATGCCGGAGGCTATCGTGTACTCCTCCTGCAACTCCTTCAGCGAGATGTCCATTTTCGTGCGCGAAAAGGCATCGATTTCCAGGTTTTTGACGATTTCCCACTTGCCGTTGGCGGTGGTGCAGGGAAAACCATAGATCATCCCCTCCGGGATGCCGTAGGAACCGTCGGAAACCACCCCCATCGTGACCCAGTGGCCGTTGGAGCCCAGGTTCCAGTCGCGCATGTGGTCGATTGCAGCGACTGCCGCCGAGGCGGCCGAGGAAAGCCCGCGCGCCTCGATGATGGCCGAGCCGCGCTGGCCGACCCCGCTGATGTATTCGTCGCGATCCCAGGCTTCGTCGTTGACCAGATCCGGGTTGTGCTTGCCGTCGATGGTGGCGAAGCGGATGTCGGGATACATGGTGGGCGAGTGGTTGCCCCACACCACCATCTTCTCGATGCTGGTGACCGGCTTGCCGGTGTGGCGCGCCAGCTTGGAAATGGCGCGGTTGTGATCCAGCCGCATCATCGAGGTAAAACTGCTGCGCGGCAGGCTGCGCGCGGTGTTCATGGTAATCAGCGCATTGGTGTTGGACGGGTTGCCGAGCACCACCACCTTGATGTCGCGCGACGCCACCTGGTCGAGCGCCTTGCCCTGCTCGATGAAAATCCGGGCGTTTTCCAGCAGCAACTCCTTGCGTTCCATTCCCGGCCCGCGCGGCTTGGCGCCCACCAGCAGGGCTTGCTGGGCATCGCGGAAGGCCACCCTGGGATCGTCGGTGCCGATCATGTCGATCAGCAGCGGAAAGGCGCTGTCCGCCAGCTCCATCATCACCCCCTTCAGCGCCTGCTGCGCCTTCTCGGTGGGCAATTCGAGCAATTGCAGGATAACCGGCTGGTCCGGCCCGAGCATCTCGCCGCTGGCGATGCGAAACAGCAGCGCATAGCCGATCTGCCCGGCAGCGCCGGTTACCGCGACCCGAACGGGGGCTTTGGCCATGAAGGCCTCCTAGTCAAATAGGGAGAGTTGCAAAATTGCGATGCGAGCACGACTGCGCCGTCCATGCGTTAACGAATGGAGGAGATTATAACCAAAACGGGGGAAATGGCGGGCGGATGAACCGGCGGCAAGCCGTATCAATCGTATTGGCCGGTACCGGCGCTTATCATCAGAAGAAATTTATCATGGATTTGCTGGAAATCCAGACGGTGCTACTCAAATGCCCCCCGCTATGCCAACAGGCACAGCAGGAGGTCACTTATCCCAAGAGGGAACGATCAACAACCAGGAGTATTCGCCCCAACAGAACAAGTGGCAGGCATGGCGGCCACAGCGACCGATTCAACCGGGCGCTTTTCCAGGGTCCATTTGTGCATGGAACCGTCATACAGCTGAACATGCTGATTCCCCAGCAATTCGTGCTGGATGAACCACGGGCCGGCTGCCAGGTGGCCGCTGTTACAGTACGCAACGGACGGGGCGTCAGGCTGAATGCCGCTCATGGTATAGATCGACCGGTAGGTATCGGCTGAATAAAACTTAACCGCCGGCCCTTCGTTCTTGAACAACACGTCGGGAGTAACAAGGTGGGCACCCTTGATATGACCAAAGGCGGATACATACTCACGTTTGCCCAAACCGAGGAACTGTGCGCCGTTGCGGGCATCCACCAGTTGCACTTTGTTGTGTTCCGCAGATGCCACATCTTCGGAAGTCGCCACCAGCTCCTTGCGTTCTGCGGTGGCTTTCCAATTACCCGCCGTCACCGGGGCAGGCGTCACAACCACGTCACGACCTTCCGCCAACCACGCCGCCATGCCGCCGTTCAAGACAGCAACTTGATCTTCGCCGAAGTACTTCAATTGCCAGTAAAGACGCAAAGCCTCGTCGACATCCAACGCGTTTTGGCTAGCCGACACCAGCACGATGGGCTTCCCAGCCACCAGGCTGGAGGTTTGCATCAGTTTTTCGAAGGCAGCCTTCTCAGGCAACATGTAGCTTAGCTTCTGGCCATTTTCCATGCGATCCGCGCGTATGGCTTTAAACGGCACGAATACAGCACCCGGGATGTGGCCTCCGACTTCCACCAAGGTCTTTTTCCCGGTTTTCTTGTCGGTCTCGAACTCCGCTTGGGTGATGAAAGACTTTGCGTTGGAACGCACGTCGACTACCTGAACCTCGGCCAGGTTCTTGGACAGCCAGGCAGTATCTACGACCGGGCCTGGCAACGAGGTTGCAAATGCGTTGCCGCAAAGGATGGTCAAGGTCATCGTAATAGCGCTAATTTGAAGCTTCATTTATTTCCTCCTGTGAGTGCTAAATCAAACAAATTGTTTATTGGTTATTGAGCGAGTCGGCGATATCTTTCAGCAAATCCAAACCTCGCATATTGACGATATGGACACTGCGGTTATCAAGGGCTGACTCGTTCGGGAGGCAAACATCCCGTTCGCGGATGAGTTCGATGATGGTGTCGGCATACAGGCAGACCAGCGCCTCGATCCAGCGAGCAACCGGCGCCAGCCGGCCACGCCCGCGAACCGCAAAATTGCGCACCAGCGGTTCCATTTCGGAAGCCGGTGCCCAGGCTTCTCCCGTAACCCAGCGGTTGGTTGTGAACAAGCGCGTTGCATGGCCCCGGTCGTCCAACGAGATACCGACCAGGTGTACGAACCCGCCACTTTCCAGCCGAGTGAAGACATGAAAGTGCCCATGCTCCCCGGCTGCCCGCTCTTTCTCCGCGTGGGCATGGTAGTAGAATTCCGAGCGATTTTCGGAATCCACAAAGTCGCCTCGCGGGTAGTGCTTCCACTCGACGAATTCGCGGGAGCCTGCCAAGGCAGCCGCAGCCAGACTTGATCCGCGCGAAGCGTAGCTCATCTGTATCTGGACCAGCGCGTTCACAGCGTCCAGTCTCGCTGAAGCGCCTTGCGTGATGGTCATCTCGATCCAGGGCGAAGGTTATTTCTTGGCGGGCGCGCAGGGATTCGCCGGGGCGCAGGGGTTAGCGCTCTTCGCGCGCCTTTGCGACGGCGCACAGGGGTTGGACGGGCCGCAGGGGTTATCTGCCTTGGCACGCTTTTTACGGCTTGGGCCACAGGGATTGCCGGGGCCGCAGGGATTGGCCTGCTTGCTGTTCGATGCCGGCTGTTGGTCAGCGGCCACGGCGCTCGGTGCAGGAAGAGCGGTCGCCATCGCCAACGCAAGCGTCTGTAGCGCGGCAACGACCAAGGAGGTCTTTTTCAATTTCATAGAGTGGTCTCCGTGTGGGGTAAAAATGGATGAAAAATTAGTAAAGCGAACCATTGGTAGCCTCTTCGGCGGTCACCGGACCGCGCAGTCGGCGCTCGAAATGAGCGCCGAGGAAGAAGACGCCAACCGCCGCGATGGCGAGAATGAGCAGAATGAGACCTTCCGAGAGTCCCAGTGCTTCCGGCAAGGTATCGCCAATAGAAACCTTGCCGAGCGATGGAAGCCAATCGATACGATCATAGAATTCGGCGAAGATCCACGTTCCGCCGACCAACCCAGCCAGGAACACCAGCGCATCAACGCGCCCGCTGAAAAGCCCCACCACCGAGGTGCCCGGGCAGTAACCACCGATGGCAAAACCGATACCCAGCAAAGCACCGCCAATGGCTGCCGCTCCCAAGGTGGCCGGTACGACATAAAAGCTGCCGTCTTCCACCCAGCCCAACATGGTCGCAAAATGCAGCCCCAAGGCGGCAATAACGATGGCCGTAAACATCACCTTGAATACCGACCAGTCCGATAACCTGAATTGGGCCGTAAGTTTGCATGGACTGCCAAAACCGGCATTTTCAAGAATATAGCCGAACAAAAATCCGAGAAACAGGCCCGAGACAAGACCTGCATCGTGTAATAGATTCATACCTTTCCTCTCTTGGAAACTATTCCTAACATGCGACTGGCTAGCAGGCCGGTAATGAAGAAGGCACCCAAAAAGACGAAGGCTGCGATGCTGAGCGTTGCACCACCTGAAAGACCAATACCGCTAGTGCACCCGGCTGCGATGCGCCCGCCAAAACCTGCGAACACACCGCCAGCGAAGGCGAGAGCGAT
>CALMWM010000225.1 GCA_937873435.1 uncultured Gallionellaceae bacterium | reverse complement strand
CGTTGCAACTCCTTGGAATGGAATGACCATTCCGCGTCGTTGCGCCTTGCCCTGCGCCTCAAAAACCGCACACTCCACCCCGTCCAACTGAGGTTTCTAGGATGAACCTGTTCAGCTTCGGCCTGATCCTCACCGGCGTGCTGCTCAACGCCGCCGCGCAATTGCTGCTCAAGGCCGGCACCAACCAGTTGGGGGTGATCAGCTTCACCCGCGAAAACATCTTCAGCCTGGGCTGGCAGATCGGCACCCAGCCGCACATCTTCGGCGGCCTGAGCTGCTATGTGATCAGCGTGGTGGTGTGGATCATGGCGCTCTCAAGGGTGGAAGTGAGCATCGCCTACCCGATGCTGTCGATCGGCTATGTGGTCAACGCCGTCGCCGCCTGGTGGCTGTTCGGCGAGGCGCTTTCGGCGATGCGGATGAGCGGCATCGGAATTATTATCGTCGGCGTGTATATTGTGGCGCGAAGCTGATGGGGATTCAGTTATAAGTGTTTAATTTTTAGTGTTGAGTGGAGGAGGGCGCGTAGCGCCACTTTAACTAAGCACTAAAAACTCAACACTCAACACTGCCTTTATGACTTATTTGCCTTTCACCAAACCCACCCTCGACGAGGACACCATTCAGGGCGTCGTCGAGGTGCTGCGCTCCGGCTGGCTGGCCAGCGGGCCGAACGTGCAATTGCTGGAAAAAGCCCTGTCCGATTACCACGGCGGGCGGATTGCCCGTACCCTGACCTCAGCGACCGGCGGGCTGGAAGTCGCGTTGCAGGTTTGCGGCATCGGCCACGGCGACGAGGTGATCACCCCGGCGATGAGCTTTGCCGCCACCCCCAACGTGATCATGCGCGTCGGCGCCCGCCCGGTGTTCGTCGATGTCGATCTGGCGACCCGCAACCTCGATCTGGGCCGGGTCGAAGCCGCGATCACGCCGCGCACCAAGGCGATCATGCCGGTGCATTTCGCCGGCCTGCCGGTGGATATGGATGCGCTCTACGCGATTGCCGAACAGCATAAGCTGCGGGTGATCGAGGACGCCGCCCATGCCGTCGGTTCGAGCTGGAAGGGCAGGAAAATCGGGAGCTTCGGCGACATCGTCAGCTTCAGTTTCCACCCCAACAAGAACATGACCACCATCGAAGGCGGCGCGCTGACTTTCGCTTTCGCCGACGAGGTAAAGCAGTTCGACCTGCTGCGTTTCCACGGCATTTCGCGCGATGCGGAAGGCAATATGGACGTGTCGCTGGCCGGTGGCAAATACAATCTTTCCGACGTGGCGGCGCGCGTCGGGCTGGGGCAGCTCGGCCAGCTCGACGGCTTCAACGCCAGGCGGCGCGAACTGGCGGGGCATTATTTCCAGCACCTCGCCAGCGATCCCGCCTGTCTGCTGCCGTCGCGCGGCCATGCCGGGGACGAGGCGGGACATAGCTGGCACATGTTCGCGCCGCTGCTGCCGCTGGATAGTTTGAGCATCGGGCGCAAGCAGTTCATCGACGCGATGCACCAGCGCGGCATCGGGGTCGGAATACACTACCCGGCATTACACCTGTTCAGCCTGTACCGCGAGTTGGGCTACAAGGAAGGGGATTTCCCCAACGCCGAACGAATCGGGCGCGAAACCGTCACGCTGCCGCTGTTCCCGGCGATGACTACGGCAGACGTCGAGCGTGTGTGCGCGGCGCTACAAGAAATATTTATCGAGGCACGAAAATGAACGAAACCGTAGAAAGCCCGCCGACTCCCGGCAAGCAGTTGCGTACCAGCCTGGCCATCGGCGTTGGGATTTTCCTGGTCGATGCGATCTGGATGGGGCAGGGCGTGATCGCCATCGTCACCATCCTGCTGATGCTCTGCTATGCCCTGCCGCGCGCCTTGTGGGCGTGGTACAAGAAAAACCCGGCGCTGCGCAACCTGCGCTTCGCCAAGATGGCGGTCTACCTGGTCGCCGCGGCACTGGTGCTCGCCACCATCCAGATCGACCTGCACTTCGCGCGCCAGCGGGCGGATACGCTGATTGCCGCGCTGAACCAGTATCAGGCCAAGCACGGCAATTTTCCGGACAAACTGGACAAGCTGGTGCCGGATTTCCTGCCGGCGGTTCCCGACGCTCGCATCAGCCTGACCCAGAATCAGTTTTATTACCATGCCACGGCCAAGAGCCACGACCTGAGCTACATCGTGATCCCGCCGTTCGGCCTGAGTTCGCACAACTTGGAAAGCGGTCGCTGGACCGTCAGGGATTGATATGAGCCAACCCGAAGTCTCCGTCATCGTTCCCGTTTACAACGAGGAAGAAGGCCTGCAAGCGCTGTTCGACCGCCTTTACCCGGCGCTCGACAAGCTAGCCACCAGCTACGAAATCGTCTTCGTCAACGACGGCAGCCGCGACCGTTCCGCCGCGATCCTGCGCGAGCAATTCCAGCTCCGCCCCGACGTGACGCGGGTGATCCTGTTCAACGGCAACTTCGGCCAGCACAAGGCGATCATGGCCGGTTTCGAACATTGCCGCGGCCAGAAGATCGTCACGCTGGACGCCGACCTGCAAAACCCGCCCGAGGACATCGCCACGCTGCTCGCCAAGATGGACGAAGGTCACGACTACGTCGGTTCGATCCGCCGCCAGCGCAACGACAGCGCCTGGCGCCACGTCGCCTCGCGTGCGATGAACCATCTGCGCGAACGCATCACCCGCATCAAGATGACCGACCAGGGCTGCATGTTGCGCGCCTACAGCCGCGCCATCATCGATGCGATCAACCAGTGCCAGGAGGTCAACACCTTCATCCCGGCGCTGGCCTACACTTTCGCCCACAACCCCGCCGAAGTGGTGGTCGGCCACGAGGAGCGCGCGGTCGGCGAGTCGAAATACTCGTTGTACAGCCTGATCCGCCTCAATTTCGACCTGATGACCGGCTTCTCGGTGGTGCCGCTGCAAATGTTCTCCTTCACCGGCATCGTGGTGTCGCTGCTGTCCGCGCTGTTCGTGGTGTTCCTGGCCATTCGCCGCCTAGTGGTCGGGCCGGAAGCGGAAGGCATGTTCACCCTGTTCGCGATCGCCTTTTTCCTGATCGGCATCACGCTGTTCGGCATCGGCCTGCTCGGCGAATACGTCGGGCGGATTTACCAGGAAGTGCGGCATCGGCCGAGGTATTTGATTCAGGCGATTTTGGAAAAGACTGAGACGCCGTAACAGATGTTCTACCTCGACCTGTTCGCCTCGCTTGCTCGCCACGAAGTCCGCTATCTGCTGGTGGGCGGCCTCGCCATGAACCTGCACGGCGTGCCGCGGATGACCATGGATGTGGATATTCTGTTGGCGCTCGACGAGGAGAATTTGGCGCATTTTTTTGCGGTGGCGGAAGAATTGAAACTGCGCCCCGCGCTGCCGATTCCCCTGAAAGAGTTGGCCGATCCCGCCAAACGGGAAATTTGGGTAAAAGAACGTAACCTGATTGCGTTCTCCCTTAATTGCACGGAAAGATTCGCGCCCACGGTGGATGTGCTGATCGGCACCGGCTTGCCCTTCGACGCTGCCTACGCCCGCCGAGTGGCGCGGGAAATCAATGGTGTCGCTGTTTCGCTGGCGGCCACGGAAGATATGATCGCCCTCAAATCACTGGCTGGCCGGGCGCAAGACCAAGCCGACATCGAACATTTGAAACGGACTTGAAAATGGCCTACGGACAGGAAAATGGCGGTTTTTACTATTGGGTGAGCGATGAGCAGATGGCCGCATTCGCCAAGCTCAACGACTGGGAACGCTTGCAGTGGGTGGACGAGGCACGACTCTTTACCCTCGCCGCGCGCACCCCGGAAACGGCGCAACGCCAGGAGCGCTTGCGCCATGGGCTGACGATCATGGAAGAAAGGAATCATTCGTGACCCGTGCCGTCGTTTTTGCCTACCACAACGTCGGTGTGCGCTGTCTTTCGGTGCTGCTGGCGCACGGCGTCGAGGTGCCGCTGGTGGTGACCCACACCGACAATCCCAACGAGAACATCTGGTTCGGCAGCGTCGCCGAACTGGCTGCGCTGCACGATATTCCGGTGATCACCCCGGGCGATCCGAATGTGCCGGAAGTCATTGCGCAAATCCAGGCGGCCCGGCCCGATTTCCTGTTCTCCTTCTATTACCGCAACATGCTGAAAAAAGCCCTGCTCGACATCCCGTCACGCGGCGCGTTCAACATGCACGGCTCGCTGTTGCCCCAGTATCGCGGACGGGTGCCGGTGAACTGGGCGATCATCAGGGGCGAAACGGAAACCGGCTCGACCCTGCACGTGATGAACGAGAAGCCGGACAACGGCGCCATCGTCGATCAGCAGGCCGTGCCGATTCTGCCCGACGATAGCGCGCTGGAAGTGTTCCACAAGGTTACCTGTGCCGCCGAAGTGGCGCTGAACCGCTGCTTGCCGGGCCTGCTGGCTGGAACGGCGCAGTTGACCCCGCAGGACTTGAGCCAGGGCGGCTATTTCGGCGGGCGGCGCGCCGAGGACGGGCGCATCGTTTGGACGCAAAGCGCGCAAGACATCCACAACCTGATTCGTGCCGTCGCACCGCCTTATCCGGGAGCTTTTTCCACGCTGGACGGCAAGCCGCTGAAAGTGTTCCGCAGCTTGATCGAGCCGTCGCTCGCGCCGCGCATCGACCGGCCGGCATTTTATTGCGAAAA
>CALMWM010000224.1 GCA_937873435.1 uncultured Gallionellaceae bacterium | reverse complement strand
TCAATTCCTGGTGCACCACGCCGATCACCGCCTGCCCCGGTGTCAGGCTGGTCAGCACGTCCTGGCCGAGCGCGCGTTCCTTGACATGGGCGATGAAGTCCTTCACCACCGGCAGCGCCACGTCGGCTTCCAGCAAGGCCATACGCACCTCGCGCAGGGCATCCTGGATATTGGCTTCGGTGAGGCGCGCCTGGCCGCGCAAGGTTTTCATCACGCCGGCAAGGCGGTTGGTCAAATTATCGAACATTCGGTCTTCCTTTGATTAAAGCCAACTTGCGCTGGGGTATGCCCATGCGGGCGGCTATTGGCCGATTGCGGTCGGCACCCTGATTACAAAAAGCGCCCCTTTCGATGCGGTGTCCTCGCAGGTGATCGATCCCTGGAGTTTTTGCGTGATGATGTTGTAAATGATATGCATGCCCAATCCGCTCCTGCCGGCCTGTCGATTAGTGGTAAAAAAGGGGTCGAAAACCTTCGGTATTATATTGGCGGGTATCCCTTTGCCGTCATCGGTGTAGCGGATTACCACGTTATTTCCATCGATCCTGATTTGAATGGTGATGTTTCCAGCCTCCGTTCCCTGATTAAAACCGTGGGCGACAGAGTTTATGATCAGGTTGGTGAAAATCTGCGAAAAATCACCGGGATAACTATTCAGGGCTAGATCGTCGGGGCAATCGACTTCTATCCGTATTCTGGTTTGTTTCAGTTCCGGCTGCAAACTCGACAAGATGGCATTGATATATTCCTTGAGTTTAAATGTGCGCATGGCTTCACTGGACTGATCGACCGCAACCAGTTTAAAGCTGCTGACCAGATTCGCCGCAGTTTGCAAATTTCTCAGAATAATTTGCGATCCCTCAACCGCATCGGCCAGAAATTCTTCGTAAGCTTCCTGGGTCAACTCGTCATCCTGGTACAGCTGTTGGACTTCTCGAATCCTGGCCTCCAGGTGCGACGCTGCGGTCACGCCGACGCCGACTGGCGTATTGATTTCATGGGCGACGCCAGCAACCAGCCCGCCCAGCACGGCCATTTTCTCCGAGACCAACAGTTGTTCCTGGCTGTTTTGGAGGTTTTCCAGCGCATTTTCCAGCTCACTGGTTCTCAGTTTGACCGTGTTTTCAAGTATGGTTTGATGCTCTTTCAGCTGGTGTTCCTGCTGATAACTTTTTATCGCCTCTCTGATCGTTAGCAACAAATCGCTCTTTTCCCAAGGCTTGGAAATATAACGATATAACTTCGCATTGTTGATGGCATTGGCTATACCTTCGAGGTTGGCCTGCCCGGTCAACATGATCTGACGTGAATCTGGATGATTCTTGTAGATGTTGGTCAGTATTTCATCGCCCTTTAGTCCCGGCATCAGGTAATCGGTGACGATCAGCGCCAGTTGGTCGCCATCCGCGATCAAATCTGCAATGACCTCCAGAGCCTCGTCGCCACTTTCGGCGAATTCCAGCGCGTAGGGCTCCTCGAATTTTCCTTCCAGTTCGCTGCGCAAACTTTCAAGGACGATTTTCTCGTCGTCCACGCACAGGATAATTTGTTTATTCATGTGGCTGCGCTCCAAAAACCGTAATGATGATCACTGGCTTACCGAACTTTCCGCCAATCCGGATTTGATGGCATTAATCAAGTTGGATGCTTCCCAAGGCTTGTTGATTAATTTGTACAGGTTGGCTTCGGCTTTGGTTCTTGCCACAGCCTCATGATCAGCCTGACCCGTCAGCATCAGCATGAGAACATGGGGGAATTTCTTGTGTGCCTGAACCAGGAATTCATCGCCCTTCATTTCCGGCATCAGCCAATCGGATATGATGACCAGTGTCGAGTATCCATCGGCGCTCAATTCATCCAGAAGTTCGAGTGCTTCAGCCCCCCCCTCGGCCAGTTCGATGTGGAATTCGGCAGCAAACTCATGAATAAGCTGGCTTTCAAGCGATTTCAAGACCACCTGCTCATCGTCCACACAAAGAATCACGCATTTGGACATATCAAACTCCTTATTATCTATCAGTTAGTTGCAGAGGCAGGAATGAACACGGAAAAGGTCGTGCCTTTTCCCACCGTGCTTGCAACCTCGATCTTGCCTTTATGTTTGTCGACTATCTTTTTGACGATGTCCAGCCCCAGACCGCTTCCCTCTCCCGCTTTCTTGGTGGTGAAGAAAGGGGTAAATATCTTGCCGAGAATATCCTCGGGAATTCCCTGGCCGTTATCCTGTATCGAGACCATCTGGTAGTCTCCGATGCGCTTGAGTCTTACCGTCAGGGTTCCGCTGTAGTCCATTGCCTGCAAGGCGTTATGAACCAGGTTGGTCCATACCTGGTTCAATTCATCCGGAAAACAGTAGATTTCCTCCAGCATTTCATATTCCGTGACCAATGCCGTGTTGCGCTTGATTTGATTGTTGTAGATTGTCAATACCGTTTCCAGCCCCTCTTTCAGGCTGGCCTTGACCATTTCTCCACTATTGTCGAAGCGTGCGAAGTTTTTCAACGCAAAAATGATCTTTGCCGCCTTTTCCACCGCCAGCGCAATATTGGCGGTGTTCGAACTGAGATCGCTGAGCTTGTATGCCGTGTCGAAAATAAAATCCGCATTTTCGTTTTTCAACAAGGGGATAAACGGGGATACGTCTTTGAATATGTGTAATTTGATGAATATGCTTGCAAACTTCCTCGTGTTTTCAATGCCATGGGCATTGAGTTCCGCCTCGACAGACTTTCTTATTTCCCGCTCCTCACGGGTGGTGAGCACCGCACCGTTGCCATTGGTGTGCTCAAGCAAACCCATGAATTCGCGCTGCTGATCTGCGTCCAATAACTGGAATAGCTGTGGCAACTGCGTAAGCGTCTCTTTCAGGCCCCCCGAGATATTGCCTATGGACGACCTGATCGCGCCAAGCGGGGTGTTGACCTCATGGCCGACACCGGCGACCAATTGGCCAAGCGCCGCCATTTTTTCCGATTCGATCAGATGTTGCTGGCTGCGTTTCAGATCGGCAAGCGCCTCTTGCAACTCAGCCGTTCTTTCCTCGACCTTTCTTTCCATGCTGTTGTAAAACAGCGCGTTTTCAATCGAGATCGCCACTTGCGATGCCAATACTTTCAGGAGTTCCAGGCGTTCCGGCGTGAAAACCCCTTCGATCAGTTCATTTTCGAGATAGAGAATCCCCAGGAGCTTCCCATAGTTAATGATCGGCATGACCAGAAGGGACTTCGGTTGTTTCGCCTTGATGTAATCGTCGCCGGTAAATGCGCCCTCGCGCGCCGCATCGCCCAGCACGATGCTTTCCTCGGTTCTGGTGACATAGCGGATTATGGAGAGCGGGAGTCCCTCCACTTCTTCCAGGGGTATTGCCTGAAGCGCCTTCACCTCGTTGGTTTGCACATTGCCTTCCGCCTCGACCAGCAGGCGTCCATCCTGTTTGAGAATCAGAATTCCCCTGCGCGCGCCGGCATTTTCGATCAGAATGTTCATCAGCTTTTCGAGCAATTTACCGAGAACGATCTCGCTCGATATGGCTTGAGACGCTTTGAGCACCGTAGCCATATCCAACTGTCCAATCAGGGAAGTACTGGAGAAAGACGTTCTGTCGGAGCTGCGCCTGCGCGCGACATGGGCCGACAACAACCTCGGGTAGCGTTCTTGCAGTTGTTTTACCTTGGCCGAAGCGCCCCACTGATCGTACAGAAAGGCGGCATCCTGCATATAGACCTGGGCGACTTTCTCCTCCTTGATGCCCAACCAGTACTTGGCGCAGCATTCGTTGCAGAGGCTTTCATATAAAAGAGAATTCATTTCCTTCGCGGCAGCTATCGCTTGCGTATAGGCATCGGCGGCTTCCTGGCGTCTTCCATCGACGCGGGCCTCTTCCGCGGAGAGCAGGTGCAGCATGACGTTGAAATTCGTTTGGCTGCACTTCGCCCATTTCCGTATCTTGCGTTTCCCGGACGCATAAATCTTTTGGCAGCGCTTCTTTTCCGCGCTGTCAAAATCCTTCATCGCAGCCAGAATTGCCAGGCAGGTGAAGAACGTATAGACGGTCACATTGTAGGTGGGATCGGCAATGACTTCGGCAGTGATTTTCGGCCCGGTGGCGGCCGCTACCGCCTTCTGGTAGTTTTCATGCCAGTAATTGAGGATCAGGCGGGTGGTTGCGTGATAGAACGTGCCGCAGGTGGAAGTAACGTTGGCGTCGAAATAAGCGACCGCTAGCCGCTCGTCGTGTTCCGGGGTGTCCAGC
>CALMWM010000223.1 GCA_937873435.1 uncultured Gallionellaceae bacterium | reverse complement strand
GGAAAACGGCCTGCTGACTGCGCTGGAACAGCTGGCGGGTTATATCCACCGCGCATTCGACGTGGAATGCACTTTTCAGTTCCCGCTTGACATGGTAAATTATAAACAGGAGGTTGCCATCCATCTTTACCGGATTACCCAGGAAGCCGTCAGTAACGCGATCAAACACGGCAAGGCAAGCCGCATCACCATCAGCCTGTTTACAAACGGAAGCAATTTCAATTTGTGCATCGCCGACAACGGCATAGGGTTAGAACCCGGCAACCCGCTCCATTCCTCAGGGATGGGGCTGCGCATCATGGAATACCGCGCCAGTTTAATCGGCGCGACCTTCACCATCCAGAATCTGCCGCAAGGCGGCACCATCGTTAGCGTAAAGTAAACTCCATGCCTTCAGAAAAAAATATGAAAAAAGCCGCCATTCTGATCGTCGACGACCACACCATGGTGCGCGAGGGTATCGCCGAACTGGTCAACCGTGAGCCGGATATGTTGGTATGCGGCGGCGTCGCCAGCGTTGAAGAAGGACTGAAATATATTCAGAAAACCCCTCCCGACCTGGTCATCGTCGACATTTCCCTGGACGGGGTTTCCGGATTCGAGTTGGTTCACGCGATGAAATCCCGCTATCCGGATATCCCCGCGCTGGCCATGTCGATGCATGATGAAAACCTCCATGCCGAACGGATGCTGCGCGCCGGTGCCAAGGGATACATCATGAAAAATGAAGCGTTCGATCTGGTTCTAACGGCTATCCGGCAGGTATTACGCGGCGAAATTTTTCTGAGCGAAACCATGCGCACCAAGATGCTGCAACGTATGCTATCCCCGGATGCGCACACCAGCACATCTCCCATCGGCAGCCTGAACGACCGCGAACTCGAAGTGCTTCGCCTTACCGGCCTGGGTTTAAGCAACGCCAAAATTGCCGAAGTGCTGCACCGCAGCATCAAGACCATAGAAGCCAACCGGGCACGCTCCAAGGAAAAACTTAATTTGAAGAGCAATACCGACTATGTCCGCTTTGCCATCCAATGGGCTGAAGGCATCACCCCACCGCAACAACTGCCGGATTAAGCTTTTTTATTCGGACTCTCACCCCCTAGGAAAAACTATCGAATCCCCTAGAACGCATTTTCCTCTTCCCTGATTTTTCTCCGCTTTTCCTTGCACTAAAGTTACTCCATACCGTGACCGGGGACTGCCCCCCATTTTCCCTGGGGAAAGGAAAATCGAATGTATATCACCAAAGAAAACGAAAAAAACTGCTGCACCTGCGATTTCTGGCTGGGAACACGGGTTGTCGAGCAAGACGGCTTCGTGTATTCCCTGAAAAACCTCGAAGGCATTTGCAATTCCGTCAAGCGTATGCCGGATGGCACAGAATTAAAACGCACCCTAACTTTTCCCTCCGTCAGCTGCGATGCCTGGCGGCTATGGCACAATCTCGCTGAAGAGATGGAAATCGCAGCATAAACCAAACTTGCGCCGGCCAGTTCTCCGGCGAATCCTGGGATTGCCGCCCCCTGATCAGCATGTGCGCAGAACCATTTTGCGGCTGGCGGGGTGAGAAAGCGTGAGTGTCAGCATTAACTTATTTTGAGTTAACATGCTTGACCGGATTATTTTCTGCAACTCCCGAGACATGATCAAAAGCGTCAACGTAGCGCAACTCAAACCTGGCATGTACATCCACGACCTCAACTGCGGCTGGATGGAACACCCTTTTGCCCTCAACCAGTTCAAGATCGCTTCGCCGGACCAGATCAAAAACATTGCCGCTGCCGGTCTGCACGAAGTCTACATCGACACGGCCAAAGGCCTGGATGTAGCCGACGCGAAAACGGTGGAGGAAGTCAAGAAACAGCTCGATGCCAAGCTGGTCGAGATCGCCACGAAAAAACCCGAGCCGGCACATATTCACAGCATCGCCGAGGAGATGGTCAAGGCGAAAAAGGCTTACAGCGATGCCAACCGGATTATCACCGGGATGATGCAGGACATTCGCCTGGGCAAGCAGATCGAAACCGAACAGGCAGCCCAGGTGGTCGAGCAAATGACCAACTCGATATTCCGCAACAAGGACGCGATGTTGAGCCTCACCCGCCTGCGCAGCAAGGACGACTACACTTTCCAGCACTCCGTCAGCGTCTGCACGCTGCTAGTCTCGTTTGCGCGTGCCATGGAACTGGACCGCGACACCATCCGCGAAATCGGGGTCGGCGCGCTGCTGCACGATGTCGGCAAAATGAAAGTGCCGGATGCGGTGCTCAACAAGCCGGGCAAACTCACCGACGACGAATTCAAGATCATGAAAAGCCATGTCGTGCATAGCCGCCTCCTGCTGGAAAACACTCCCGGCATGACCCGGATCGGCATTGACGTGGCGGCGCAGCACCACGAACGCTTCGACGGCAGCGGCTACCCGCTCGGCCTGAAACACGACGGCATTTCCCTGTATGGCCAGATGGCGGCGATTGTCGATGTCTACGACGCCATCACCGCCGACCGCTGCTACCACAAAGGCATGGAAACATCGGTGGCGCTGCGCAAACTGGTGGAATGGAGCAAATTTCACTTCAACGAAAAGCTGGTGCATTCTTTCGTGCGCTCGGTAGGGATTTACCCGGTCGGCACCTTGGTCAAACTGGAAAGCGAAAAGCTCGGCATCGTTTTCGAACAGCACGAAAAGAATCTGCTGACGCCCAAGATCCACGTAATCTACGACAGCAAGCGCATGAGCTTTATCACCCCGCATGACATCGACCTGTCCAAGCCGGTCGGAAATGGCGGCGGAGATAAAATCGCCGGCTACGAAGACCCGGCGAAATGGAATATCGATCCTTTGAAATACCTGTAAGCAGTAATGGGTAATGAGTGATGCCACCCCATCGCCCATTATCCATTACCGCCTTTTGCCCTCTTGAAATCCCGAAAATCGTCTCCATTTAGCGTTCATCGTTTTATGGAGGTCTTATGCAGCAAGAGCAAGAACAACCCAACCTGATTGACATCGCCATCGGCTCGTCCGCAGCCGAACCGGCACCCGCAACCGAATCCGAGCCGGCAGTAGAAACCATGCCGAGCATGGCCGAACTGCTCAAAAAAGCCGAGCTCGACGCCCAGGAGCATCACGATGCCTGGATGCGCGCTCGCGCCGAAGCGGAGAACATCCGCAAACGGGCGCAAAGCGACATCGCCAATGCGCAGAAATTCGCCGTGGAAGGCTTTTCCAACGAACTGCTGGCCGTCAAGGACAGCCTGGAAGCCGCCCTCAAAATCGAGAACACCACCGTGGAAGCCCTCAGGGACGGCGTCGAACTGACATTGCGCCAACTCAATAGCGCCTTCCAGAAATACAATCTCGTCGAAATCGACCCCACCGGCGAAAAGTTCGACCCCTACAAACACCAGGCCATCAGCATGGTTCCGAGCGACGCCCCCCCCAATACGGTGGTCGCGGTGATGCAAAAAGGTTATGCGCTGAACGAGCGCATCCTGCGCCCGGCGATGGTGATGGTGGCGAAGCCGGCAGAGGGTTGAAATTCCCCGGGCTATCCCCATTTTGGTAAAAGACAAAACAGTTTTGAGTGTTTAGGGTTGAGTGTTTAGTTGAGGTCGCCGCGCAAGGCGCGCCGGTATTGGATCAGGCGCAAAGCGCATTCCACAACTAAACACTAAAAACTCAAAACTAAACACTGCATTTTTTAATCTTCACAATTTTTAAGTTAAGGACGATTTGATTATGGGCAAAATTATCGGTATTGATTTGGGCACCACCAACTCCTGCGTGGCAGTAATGGAAAACGGTCAACCCAAGGTGATCGAAAACGCGGAAGGCACGCGCACCACGCCGTCCATCGTCGCCTACGCCGAAGACGGCGAAATCCTGTGCGGCGCCCCGGCCAAGCGCCAGGCCGTCACCAATCCGAAGAACACCCTGTTTGCGGTAAAGCGCCTGATCGGCCGCCGCTTCGATGAAAAGGAAGTCCAGAAGGACATCGACCTGATGCCCTACTCCATCGTCAAGGCCGACAACAACGACGCCTGGGTGGAAGTACGCGGCAAGAAAATGGCACCACCGGAAGTTTTCGCAGCAGTGCTGCGCAAGATGAAGAAAACTGCCGAGGATTACTTGGGCGAAGAAGTCACCGAAGCGGTGATCACCGTTCCTGCCTACTTCAACGACAGCCAGCGCCAAGCCACCAAGGACGCCGGGCGCATCGCCGGGCTGGAAGTCAAGCGCATCATCAACGAGCCGACCGCTGCTGCTTTGGCCTTCGGCATGGACAAGCAGGAAGGCGACCGCAAGATCGCGGTGTATGACCTGGGCGGCGGCACCTTCGACATTTCCATCATCGAAATCGCCGAGATCGAGGGCGAGCACCAGTTCGAAGTGCTGTCCACCAACGGCGACACCTTCCTTGGTGGCGAAGACTTCGACAACCGGGTGATCGACTACCTGGCCGACGAATTCAAGAAGGAACAGGGCATCGACCTGCGCAACGACCTGTTGGCCAAGCAGCGCCTCAAGGAAGCCGCGGAAAAGGCCAAGATCGAACTGTCCTCGGCCCAGCAGACCGAAGTCAACCTGCCCTATATCACCGCTGACGCCAGCGGCCCGAAACACCTGGTCGTGAAAATCACCCGCGCCAAGTTCGAATCCCTGGTGGAAGACCTGATCGAACGCACCATCGCCCCGTGCAAACTGGCGATCAAGGATGCCGGCGTCAAGCTTGACGACATCCAGGACATCATCCTGGTCGGCGGCATGACGCGTATGCCGATGGTGCAGGAGAAGGTCAAGGCCTTCTTCGGCAAGGAGCCGCGCAAGGACGTCAACCCGGACGAAGCCGTGGCGGCAGGTGCCTCGATCCAGGGCGGCGTGCTGAAAGGCGACGTCAAGGACGTGCTGCTGCTCGACGTGACCCCGCTCAGCCTGGGTATCGAAACCCTGGGCGGCGTGATGACCAAGCTGATCCAGAAGAACACCACCGTGCCGACCAAGGCCAGCCAGGTATTCTCCACCGCCGACGACAACCAGAACGCGGTAACCATCCACGTGCTGCAAGGCGAACGTGAAGTTGCCAGCGGCAACAAGAGCCTGGGCCAGTTCAACCTCAGCGACATCCCTCCCTCGCCGCGCGGTATGCCGCAGATCGAGGTGACCTTCGACATCGACGCCAACGGCATCCTCCACGTTTCCGCCAAGGACAAGGCTACCGGCAAGGAAAACAAGATCAAGATCCAGGCCAGCTCGGGTTTGAGCGAAGAGGAAATCCGCCGCATGGAGCAGGACGCCGCCGAGCACGCCGAGGAAGACCACAAGGTGCGCGAATTGGTGGATGCGCGTAACCAGTGCGACGCGATGGTGCATTCGGTGAAAAAATCGCTGACGGATTACGGCGACAAGATCGACGCTGCTGAAAAATCCGCGATCGAAGCCGCACTGAAAGACGCCGAAGAAGCGATGAAGGGCAACGACAAGGAAACCATCGAAGCCAAGACCAAGGCACTGGCCGAAGCCTCGCACAAACTGGCGGAAAAGATGTACGCTTCCGCCCAGCCCGAACAAGCGCAACCCGGCGCCGGCGCGGACAGTGCCAAGAAGGACGACGGCGACGTGGTGGACGCCGAATTCGAAGAAGTCAAATCCGACAAAAAATAAAATCAATTAACCGCAAAGGCGCGAAGGCGCAAAGCATTCTGCAAAGCGATGGTTTGCGGGTTCTTTGCGTCTTTGCGCCTTTGCGGTAAAGGCGATATATGTCCAAACGCGATTATTACGAAATTCTCGGCGTCAACAAAGACGCCTCAGAGGACGACCTCAAAAAGGCTTACCGCAAGCTCGCGATGAAGCACCATCCCGACCGCAACCCGGATAATCCGAATGCGGAGGAGCATTTCAAGGAAGCCAAGGAAGCCTACGAAATCCTCTCCGATGCGCAAAAACGCGCGGCCTACGACCAGTACGGCCATGCCGGTGTCGATCCTAACGCGCGCGGTTTCGGCGGCGGCGCCGGAGCCAAGGGATTCGAGGGATTCGCCGACGCTTTCGGCGACATCTTCGGCGATATTTTTGGCGGAGCCGGTGGTGGCGGGCGCGGACGTTCCAACGTCTATCGCGGCGCCGACCTGCGCTATAACCTGGAAATCAGCCTGGAAGAAGCCGCGCGCGGCACCGAGACCAAGATCCGCATCCCGGCGATGGTCGCCTGCGACACCTGCCACGGCAGCGGCGCCAAGCCCGGCACCCAGCCGACCACCTGCCCGACCTGCGCCGGACACGGCCAGGTGCGTATGCAGCAAGGCTTTTTCTCGATCCAGCAGACTTGCCCCAACTGCCACGGCAGCGGCAAGGTGGTGCAGACCCCTTGCCCGGATTGCCACGGCGCCGGACGCATCAAGCAGCACAAGACGCTGGCGGTGAAAATCCCTTCAGGGGTGGACGAAGGCGACCGCATCCGCCTTTCCGGCGAAGGCGAAGCCGGGGTCAACGGCGGCCCACCCGGCGACCTTTATGTGGTGATCCAGATCAAGGCGCACTCGGTGTTCCAGCGCGACCACAACGACCTGCACTGCGAAATGCCGATCAGCTTCACGGTCGCCGCGCTCGGCGGAGAAATCGAAATCCCGACGCTGGACGGGCACGCCAAGATCAAGATTCCCGAAGAAACCCAGACCGGCAAGGTCTTCCGCCTGCGCGGCAAGGGCATCAAGGGCGTGCGCAGCACCACTCACGGCGACCTGATGTGCCACGTGGTGGTGGAAACCCCGGTGAAGCTCACCGAGGAGCAAAGGGAGCTGTTGCGCCAGCTGGAAGAATTGAATCAGGCCGATGGCGCCCGCCACAATCCCAAGGCCAAATCGTGGATGGATAAGGTACGGGAGTTCTTCGTCCCATAATGCGGGACGAAAAACCGACTTAACCCGCCCCTATCCGGCTAGTTCGTAATATTGCGACACAGGTGTAGGAGCGGCGTGGGCCGCGATT
>CALMWM010000222.1 GCA_937873435.1 uncultured Gallionellaceae bacterium | reverse complement strand
AGCGCATCGAGGCCGAGGTGGCGCAGTTCGAGGAACAGTTGCGCGCGTTGCTGGGGCTGTTCCCCCAGTGGGAAAAGGAGACGCGCCAGAAGATCAAGGCTCTGAACAGCGAGGCGGCGACCTACGCCGTAGGGCATCTGGCCGATGCGCTGCGCCAGAAATACGCGGCCTTGCCGGCGGTGATCGAGTACCTCGATGTGGTGCAGCAGGATGTGATCGTCAATGTGCACGATTTTCTCCATCCCCAGGAAAGCAAATCGCCCATCGTCGACGTGGCACAGGCGCATGTGCTGGCAAGTTCGCCGTCCTTCCGCCGCTATCGCGTCAACGTGCTGGTGGATCGCGATGCCTTGAAGGGCGCACCGGTGGTCTACGAGGATAATCCGACCTATTCCAACCTGATCGGCCGGGTCGAACATATTGCCCAGATGGGCACGCTGGTGACCGACTTCAACCTGATCAAGCCGGGCTCTTTGCACAAGGCCTGCGGCGGTTATCTGATGCTGGACGCACACAAGTTATTGACCCAACCATTCGCCTGGGAAGCGCTGAAGCGCACCTTGCGTTCGTCGCGTATCGCCATCGAATCGCTCGGCCAGGTGCTCAGCCTGGTCAGTACCGTTTCGCTGGAGCCAGAGCCGATACCTTTGGCGGTCAAGGTGGTGTTGCTAGGCGAACCGGGTCTGTATTACCTGTTGACGCACTACGACCCGGAGTTTTCCGAACTGTTCAAGGTAGCGGCGGACTTTGCCGAAGATATGCCGCGTTCGCCCGATAATCACCTGCTGTATGCCCGCCTGATCGGTTCGCTGGCGCGTCGCGACAATTTGTTGCCGTTCAAGCGCGATGCGGTGGCCAGGGTCATCGAGCACAGTGCGCGGATGGCCGGCGATGCGGAAAAGCTTTCCACTCATATGGGCGACCTCGCCGATTTGTTGCGCGAATCCGATTACTGGGCGGCCCAGGTCGGCAATAAAACGGTGGACACCGAGGATGTGCAGCGCGCCATCGATGCTCGCATCTACCGTTCCGACCGCCTGCGCGAGCTGGTCCATGAGGAAATCCAGCGCGGCACCCTGCTGATCGAAAGCGAGGGCGTCAAAGTCGGCCAAGTCAACGGCTTGTCGGTGGTCGGCATGAACCATTTCGCCTTCGGACGTCCGAGCAAGATCACCGCGCGGGTGTGGATGGGCAAGGGCGAAGTGGTGGACATCGAGCGCGAAGTCGAACTGGGCGGGCCGATCCACTCCAAGGGGGTGATGATCCTTACCTCTTTTCTCGGCGCCCGTTACGCCGCCGAGCATCCGCTGACGTTGTCCGCCAGCCTGGTGTTCGAGCAATCCTACGGTTCGGTGGAGGGCGACAGCGCCTCGTCGGCGGAACTGTATGCGCTGCTCTCGGCGTTGGCCGAGGTGCCGCTCAAGCAATCTCTGGCGGTGACTGGCTCGGTCAACCAGCACGGTATCGTACAGGCCATCGGCGGCGTCAATGAGAAGATCGAAGGCTTTTTCGACGTGTGCCGCGCGCGCGGCCTGACCGGCGAGCAGGGCGTGATGATCCCGGCATCCAACGTCAAGCACCTGATGCTGCGCCGCGACGTGGTCGAGGCGGTATCCGCAGGAAAATTTCACGTCTACGCCGTGGAAACCATCGATCAGGGCATGGAATTGCTCAGCGGGATGCGCATGGGCACGCGCTACAAGCATGGCGGCTATCCAGCCGGTACTTTCAACCGGCGCGTGGCCGAGCGCCTGGCGGCGCTCTCCGAGAGAAGGCAAGTGCTGCTGGCAGTGGCCGGCGGAGACGAATCTTGATTCTTTTCCCCAGCGATCAGCCGATACGCCGCATCCTGGTGGCGCTCGACGCATCCAGCCACAGCCTGGCCGCCTTACAGGCCGCCGCGAATTTGGCGGCGAAGATGGAAGCGGAGTTGCTCGGGCTATTCGTCGAAGACACCAATTTGCTGCAATTGGCCGGCTTGCCCTTCGCGCGCGAGGTGGGCGGAGTGATCGGCGTTCCGCGTCGCCTCGATGCTTCGAGCATGGAACGTTCGCTGAAAGCCCAGGCCGAGCGTTCGCGCCTGGCGCTCGCCGATGTTGCAGCTGCATCGCGATTGCGCTGGTCGTTCCGGGTGGTGCGCGGCCATGTCGCAGAAGAAGTGCTGGCGGCGGCTCACGAAGCCGATTTGGTCAGCATCGGAAAAATGGGACGCCAGCCCGCGCCGGGCGGACGCTTGGGGCCGGTCGCGCGGAGCGTCGCCGCCGGCGCCCCGCGCTCGGTGTTGTTGACCAAACAGGCAGTTCCCGCGAAACCCGGCGTCGGGGTGATCTACGACGATTCCGTGGCAGCCGGCAAGGCTCTGTGGGTGGCCGCCAAGCTGGCGCACGACGGCGGCGGCCTGACGGTACTGATTCCCGCCAGCGACGGCGCCTCCGGCCAATACCTCGAAGACGAGGCTGCACGCCTGCTCCGCAGCCGCGGTCTGTCCGCTCGCTACCGCTGGCTGGATAGCAGCGCCGATCGCCTCCCCACGCAATTACTGCAAAGCGAAGGCTTGCTGGTCGCCGGAGCGGACAGCGCACTGGCGCAGGTATTGCTGGAGGAGTTGGATTGTCCGGTGTTGCTGGTGCGTTAGTTTGTGGCGGTGTACCGGAAAGTTATCCTAATAGTTTGGCGCTGATCGAAGTATGCAAAGTGGAATTAGATGCCCAAATGCAAGCTTATTGCGGCGTCCACTTCCCGTAACTTTTCCTTGCTGAGTTTCCCGGCTGCGTTGCCGGTTATCCGCTCCTTGGCGATGGTGCGGATTTGTTGTGCCTGTATCTTGGAATCCTTGGGCAAGCTGCTCTCGGCGGAAGCAAGAAAGACTTCGAACGGGTAGACCCGCGCGACATTGGAAGTGATGGGCAAGATCGTGATCGTGCTGGATGCACGGTTGTTGGCGTCATTGCTGACAATCAGTACCGGGCGGCGCTTGGTGATTTCGGAGCCTCTGGTTGGACTCAAGTCGGCAAACCAGATTTCACCACGTTTCATTGCTTAATCCATCCGCAATGGTGCTGTCGAAATCAGTGTCGGTTTCTTGGTTGGCTTCCTGATATGCCGCTTCCAGTTCATGCTGGCGAAGCAGTTCCAGTGCTTCGCCGATGACTTGAGAACGGCTCTTCAAGGCGTGCGCAGTGCGATATTGTTCAATAAAGCCAACTAGCCCGGCAGGGAGGGAAACGGATAATTTTTCAGCATACATGGTTGTTGCCTTGCCTGGTGGGAATAATGTTGCTACCAATATAGCGCATAAACAGTGGGATGTGCAATGGGCAATAATCGGTAATGCTCGCCGGTTGAGTTGTGGTTACATTCGGTTAGGCGGTAAGCGCTTTACGCCAATCATGGTAAAATTCTGCAAACTTTTTACGCGAAACGTTAAAACATGAAAACAGCTTTTCTCGATTTTGAACAACCGATTGCCGAACTCGAAGGCAAGATCGAAGAATTGCGCTAC
>CALMWM010000221.1 GCA_937873435.1 uncultured Gallionellaceae bacterium | reverse complement strand
GGGACATTCGGCGGGGCAGCCGCCAGCATCACTTCCCACAAGCAACACAAATTACAGCTTGCCGCACAACATTATTTGCAAACCTTGCCGACGGAACCGCCCTGCCGTTTCGATGCTCTGTTGCTCGACCGATTGGACGAAAACGCGGTGGAATGGATAAAAAACGCCTTTAGCGGGTAAAATAATCCTAGAAACCTCAGTTGAACGGGGTGGAGTGTGCGGTTTTTGGGGTGCATGGCAAGGCGCGACGACGCGGAATGGTCATTCCATTCCAAGGAGTTGCAACGCCGCCATGTGCCGCACAAACCGTGCAATCCACCCCGTAGCGGAGACGCCAACCGGGAGAAACGGAAAATAATGAAGAAGTTTATTGGAATCGCGCTGTTAAATGCCCAGTCGAGCGGTCAACTGGGGTTTCTAGGATAATCATGGATCTAACCAGCCGCATCAACCAGCACTTCATCGAAAGTGCACACCTCAAATACCAGGCCACCGACCTGCTCGCCACCCCCATCGCCGAGGCCGCCGAGCGCATCGTGCAATGTCTGCTCGCCGACGGCAAAGTCCTCGCCTGCGGCAATGGCGGCTCGGCGGGTGACGCCCAGCATTTCGCCGCGGAGATGCTCAACCGCTTTGAAATGGAGCGCCCCGGCTTGGCGGCATTTACGCTCACCGCCGATGCCTCGACGCTGACCTCGATCGCCAACGATTACGCTTTCGAGCAGGTGTTTTCCAAGCAAGTACGCGCACTGGGCCATGCCAACGACCTGCTGCTGGCGATTTCCACCAGCGGCAATTCGCCCAACGTGGTTGCAGCCGTTCATGCCGCCCACGATCGTGGCATGGGAGTGATCGCGCTGACCGGCAAGGGCGGCGGAGCCATCGCGGATATTCTCAGCGAGGACGACATCCATCTCTGCGCCCCCGGCGACCGCACCGCGCATATTCAAGAGATACACATCACCGCCATCCACTGCCTGTGCGATGCGGTGGATTGCTTGTTATTAGGAGTCGAAGAATGAACAAATTCGGATGGATCGCATTACTGGCCTTGCTTCCCGTGCTGCAAGGCTGTTTTCCGGTGGTCGCCACCGGTGTCGGCGCTACCGCGGTCATGCTCGACGACCGGCGCACCTCGGGCACCTACATCGAGGACGAAGGCATCGAGTTGAAAGCCTTTCACCGCCTCGATGAGAAATTCGGCAAGAACGCCCACGTCAATACCGCCAGCTTCAACCGCCAGGCCCTGCTGACCGGCGAAGTCGCCGACCAGGCGATGAAGGAGGAAGCCGAGAAAGTCGTGCGCGGCATTCCCAACGTGCATAACGTCTTCAACGAACTGGCGATTGCCGGAGCCAGTTCGCTGGCCGAGCGCAGCAACGATACCTACCTCACCTCGAAAGTGAAAATGCGCTGCATCGAAGCCAACAAGTTTCCGTTCAGCAGCGTCAAGGTCGTCACCGAAAATGGGGTGGTTTACTTGATGGGCATGGTCACCCGCCGCGAGGCCGACAACGCCACCGAAATCGCCCGTTCCACCAGCGGCGTGCGCAAGGTAGTGAAACTGTTCGAGTATCTCGATTAGCAATGGATTCCCGGCCCGCATTCGAAGCCAAGCTGTGCGCCGCCGCTGAAGTAGCGCAGCGCGTCGCCCTGCTGCCGCGCCCGCTGGTCTTCACCAACGGCTGTTTCGATATTCTCCACCGCGGCCATGTCACTTATCTGGCACAGGCACGCGCGCTGGGCGCCAGCCTGCTGGTGGGGGTCAACAGCGATGCCTCGGTGAAACGCCTCGGCAAGGGCGACGACCGCCCGATCAACCGCCAGGAAGACCGCATGGCGGTGCTGGCCGCGCTGGAATGCGTTTCCCTGGTCACCGGGTTCGACGAGGACACCCCGCTAGCCCTGATCCTCCGGGCCAGGCCGGACATCCTGGTGAAGGGCGGCGACTGGACGGTGGACAAGATCGTCGGCGCCAGCGAAGTGCTGGGCTGGGGCGGGAAAGTGCATTCGATCCCGTTCCGCTACGAGCGCTCGACCACCGCCACCCTGGAAAAAATTCGCAATAACAACGCCTGACTCCTTCTCCATGAAAAAACTACTCCCCATCCTGGCGGCCATGATTTTCCTGCCGTCCGCCCATGCCGTCACCCTCGCCCCGGCCGTAGAAATCCGCCAGCCGAGCGCAGCGCCGATGTACTCGACAGCCGCTTTCGACCGCAATGCCGACACGCTGCCCGCCCATTTCGAAGGGCACGACGCGGAAGCGATGTACAACGCCATCTCCCGACTCAAGGAAGATGCCGTGGCCGCCACAGCGGTAACCGGCCAGCTCAAGCCGCAAGACAAGCTGTTCGCGTTCTCCGTCGACCTGGAGGGCGCCGTCAACAACTGGGTTCGCGGCTATAACAAGCTTGAACGCCGCCTCGAACTGCGCTATATCATGAGCGGCAACCAAGTTACCGAGGGCTGGAACTGGGGTCACAACGTCGACCCGCAAACCACCGACTACTACCGCTACAAATACCTGCCGCTCAAGGATTACACCGTCAAGAAACAAGCCGACGACGTGTGGAAATACGAATACATGGTGACCTTCGCCAACCTCTACGACTTCTATCCGCGCACCGTTGACGACGACGCAGGATTCGTCGCCATGCTGCCGCTGGGGCAAGATGACGCCTTCAAGCTGCTGAAGAGCAACAGCCTGCGCATGTTGGCGGTCTGCAAACTGACGCCGCCCTGGCACGCGCAAAGCAGCACTTTCTGGAAAGCCACCGATACCGCGCCCTACGACTTCATGCTGAAAAAACGCTACCTCTACGCCGACTTGCTGGAAGTGTGGTTCTACGACTATCTCAGCGGGAAAGTACTGGCCAAGATCAAGCCGCTGCCGAAGTGACCCTGCCATCCGAGTTCCTTGCCGCCCTCGCCAGCGTGGTCGGCAAGGACAACCTCCTCACCGACCCGGTGGATTGTTACGCCTACAGCTACGACAACAGCCGCAAGTTTTTTCCGCCGCAAGCGGTGGCCTTCGTCACCGACAGCCGCCAGGTGCAGGAAGCCGTCAGGCTGTGCCACACCCATAACATCCCCCTCACCGCGCGCGGACGCGGCACCGGCACCGCCGGCGGCAGCATCCCGGAGCGCGGCGGGGTGGCATTGTCGCTGGAACGGATGCGCCGCATCGTCAAGGTCGACCCGGCCAACCGGGTGATCGTCGCCGAACCCGGCGTGCTCAACCAGGAAATCCAGGAAGCAGCCAAGCCGCACGGCTTCTTCTGGCCGCCCGACCCGTCCAGTTCGCCCTATTGCTCCATCGGCGGCAACCTCGCCACCTGCGCCGGCGGGCCGCACGCGGTCAAATACGGCGTGACCCGCGACCACGTGTTGGGGCTGCAAGCCGTCAGCGGCAGCGGCGAACTGATCAAAACCGGCTGCTACACCACCAAGGGCGTGGTCGGCTATGATCTGACGCGCCTGATCGTCGGCTCGGAAGGCACGCTGGCGGTGATCGTCGAAGCCACCCTCAAGCTCACCCCGCTGCCGCAAGCGACCGGCGGCCTGACCGCGCATTACCGCGACATCGATAGCTGCGCCCAGGCCATCGCCGCGATCATGGCGCAACCGCTGATCCCCAGCGCGCTGGAATTCCTCGACGACGCCTCGCTCAACCTGATCCGCGCCAAACACCCCGGCATGTTGCCCGACGACACCCGCGCGATGCTGATGATCGAAGTGGACGGCGCCGCGGCGGAAATCGCCGGCGCCACCGAACTGATCCTGCAAGCCTGCCGTACCCCCGGCCTGATCCAGGCCGCCGCGGTAGCCGACACCCAATCGCTATGGAAAGCGCGCAAGGCGCTCTCGCCACTGCTGCGCGACATCGCCCCGCGCAAGATCAACGAGGATGTCGTCGTGCCGGTCTCGCGCCTGCCGGAACTGCTGCGCGGCCTGCGCGAACTGAGCGAAAAGCACCGCATCGCCAACGCCAATTTTGGCCACGCCGGCAACGGCAACATCCACGTCAACCTGCTCGCCCACCCCGACGACGCCGACGAAATGCAGCGCGCCGAAGCTTGCCTCAGCGAAGTTTTCGACCTGGTGCTGCGCCTCGACGGCACCCTCTCCGGCGAACACGGCGTAGGCCGCGAAAAACGCCCCTACGTCGCCCGCGAAATCGACCCTGCCGCGCTGGCGCTGATGCGCGGGATCAAACGGGTGTTCGACCCCAACAACATTCTCAATCCGGGGAAACTGTTTCCTGACATCGCGACCGAACAACCACGGAGTTAAATATGAGAACTATCGGCAATTTTCTGTGGTTTATCCTGGGCGGTTTTTTTATGGGGCTTGGCTGGTGGCTTCTTGGCGGACTGGCCTTCATCACCATAGCCGGCATCCCATGGGGCAGAGCCTGTTTTGTAATAGGGCAATTTACCTTTTTCCCTTTCGGCAAGGAGGCCGTAAGCAGGAAAACCCTGTTAAACAAGGATGACATCGGCACTGGCGGCTTTGGCCTTTTAGGCAACGTCATCTGGTTCATCTTTGCGGGTATTTGGCTTGCCATCGGTCATCTAGTCTCGGCCCTGGCGTGTTTCATCACGATCATAGGCATCCCATTCGGCATTCAGCACCTTAAGCTTGCTGGCATTGCGCTTGCGCCAATTGGCATGACCATTGTCCCCAAGGAAGTCGCTGCTGCTGCACATAAACAGGAAGCCGAAGCGGCAGTAGCAAAACTTCGGGGAAAGTGATTAACGGCCTTCCGGCCGCGCCCGCAGAAAAGAAGAACGAAAAATAACACCGGTTCGAATGCGAATTGGAATAACCAGGCGTTCCAATCCGCTTTAATCACTGCCTACGATAAAACAAGGTTCCAATAATGGTGGAAGAAACCCTGATCAGCCTGAGCGCGGTCATCGTGCTCGGCATCACCGCCCAGTGGCTAGGCTGGCGCATGAGGCTGCCTTCGATTCTGCTGCTGCTGGTATTCGGCATCCTCGCCGGGCCGGTGCTGGGGTGGATCAGGCCCAACGAGTTGCTAGGGCCGCTGCTTTACCCGCTGGTATCGCTGGCGGTGGCGGTGATCCTGTTCGAGGGCGGGCTGAGCCTTTCGTTGAAGGAATTCCGTGCCATCGGCGGCATCGTGGTGCGCCTGGTGACCGTGGGCATGTTGGCCGGCTGGCTGATCATTTCCCTGGCGGCCCATTGGGTGCTCGGGCTAAGCTGGCAGTTGGCGACGCTACTGGGGGCCGTACTGGTGGTGACCGGGCCGACCGTGATTGCCCCGATGCTCAGGCATGTGCGCCCGACTGGCCAAAGCGGGCCGATACTCAAGTGGGAAGGCATCGTCATCGACCCCATCGGGGCGATGCTCGCAGTGCTGGTGTTCCAGGCTATCGTGCTCTACGAAACCGAGATCGAACCGGCGGGGGCGGTCGCGCTCAGCCTGCTCACCACCATCGCGGTCGGCGCCGGCACCGGTCTTGCCGGCGCCTTGGGGATGGTGCTGCTGTTGCGGCGCGAATGGGTTCCCGATTTCCTGCAAAACCCCGTGGCGCTGATGTTCGTTGTCGCGGTCTTTACCGGCGCCAACCTGCTCCAGACCGAAGCCGGGCTGTTGGCGGTGACCATCATGGGCTTCGCGATGGCCAACCAGCGCAGGATTTCGATCCAGCACATCGTCGAATTCAAGGAAAACCTGGGGGTGATGCTGATCGCCTTCATTTTTATCCTGCTGGCGGCACACCTCAAGCCTTCCGACCTCGATCATGTCGGCTTTTCCACTTTCCTGTTCCTGGCGATCTTGATTCTGGTTGCCCGGCCGGCGTCGGTCTTTTTGTCGACGATAGGCACCCGTTTGAGCCTCAGGGAAAAATTATTTCTTTCCTGGATGGCGCCGCGCGGGATCGTCGCCGCTGCGGTGGCCTCCATTTTCGCGCTGCGTGCCGTCGATGTGGGCTTGCAAGGTGCCGATACGCTAGTCTCCATCACGTTTTTCGTGATCATCGGAACCGTGGCGGTTTACGGCCTCAGCGCCGGAATGGTCGCCAAGCGCCTTGGGCTGGCGCAGGCCAACCCCGAAGGGGTGATTTTCCTGGGCGCGCGTTTCTGGGGACGGCGCATCGCCAAGGCGCTGCAGGATGAGGGCTTCCCGGTAATGCTGGTGGACAACGACCTGCATAACGTCCTCGCCGCGCGGATGGAGGGATTGCCGGTATTCTACGCCAGCATATTCGCGGAAAACGTGCTCGATCAGGTGGAGATCGGCGGCATCGGAAAATTGCTGGCCTTGACCAGCAACGACGACGCCAATTCCCTGGCGGCAATGCATTTCGCCAGGGTGTTCGAACGTGCGCAGATTTTCCAGCTGGCCCCGGAAGGGGGCAAATTGCCCGCCGAAACCTCGCCCCACCTGCGCGGACGCACCATGTTCGGTGACGGTATTACCCACGCCTATCTGACCCAGCGCTTCCTGAACAACTGGGTGATCAAGAAAACCCGGATTTCCAAGGAGTTCGATTTCGCGGCATTGAAAACCCATTACCAGGGCAATGTATTGCCGCTGTTCCTGATCGGCGAATCCGGTCGCTTGCGGGTATTTACCGCCGATGCGCAATTGTCGCCCCAGCCCGGCGATGTCCTGCTAAGCCTGGTGCAGCCCAAGAGCGAAGTACTGCCTGCAGCAGCCGACGACGCCTGATTTCAGCCCACATTAGGCGATAACAAACTTATCGCATCGATCACATAATCGCAAAGCTATCTTTACCACAAGCGTCGCCCCAAGCCGTCGCTTCAAACCCAAGCATCTGATTAGAATCACTCCCCCCTCGCTGGCACGATCCTTGTAACTCAGTCATAGGATTAGCTATTCCCGCCCACCACGGGCAACCACTTCAATGCGAGATGGAGTTGAGGCATGAAAAAGCAAAAAATCGAAATGCTGGAGAACCACGACGGCTTGGTTGCGCTGGAAAAACGCCTGGGTGTATCGCGCCGCGAGTTTCTCCAATTGTGCTCCGCGATGGCGGCCACCATGGGTTTGCCGAGCGGCGCGGAGGCAGCGATGGCGGAAGCGGTCGCTACCAAGAAACGCCCCTCGGTGATCTGGCTGCACTTCCAGGAATGCACCGGCTGCACCGAATCCATGCTGCGCGCCGAGCACCCCACCCTGGAAAAACTCATCCTCGACGTGATTTCGCTGGATTACCACGAAACCCTGTTCGCTGCCGCCGGCCACCAGGCCGAGGCTGCACGCCGCGATGCGATGAAGGCCAACAAGGGTAAATACCTGTTGGTGGTCGAAGGCGCGATCCCGACCAAGGACAAGGGCATCTACTGCAAGATCGGCGGCCAGACCGCAGTGGACATGCTCAAGGAATGCGCCGCCGACGCGGGCGCGGTGATCGCCATCGGCTCCTGCGCTTCGTGGGGCGGGATGCCCTCCACCAACCCCAACCCGACCGGCGCCTCCAGTGCCGGCGAGGTGTTGGGCAAGGTTATTCCCAACATCCCCGGCTGTCCGCCCAACCCCTACAATTTCCTGTCCACCGTGGTGCATTACCTGACCTTCGGCAAACTGCCCGAGGTCGATAAACTGGGACGCCCGTTGTTTGCCTACGGCCGCCTGATCCACGACAACTGCGAACGCCGTGCCCACTTCGACGCCGGGCGCTTCGCGATGGAATTCGGCGACGAAGGCCATCGCAAGGGCTACTGTCTGTACAAGCTGGGCTGCAAGGGGCCGGAAACCTATGCCAACTGCCCGGCAGTGCTGTTCGGCGATGTCGGCAACGCCTCCTGGCCGGTCGGCACCGGGCATCCGTGCATCGGCTGCACCGAGAAGGGCATCGGTTTCGCCAAGCCGATCCATGCGCTGGCCGACCTGAAAAACATCGTGCCGCCGCTGTCCTTCCCGCGCATCGTCGAGGAGCAGGGCAAAGGCGCGAGCATCGGCGCACTGGCGCTGACCGCCGCGATTGCCGGGGCGGCTGCCGGCGGCGCGGCGATGCTGGCGAAAAACCTGGGCAAGAGCCATTGCCCCGAAAACAGCGACGCGCCTGCCAAACAGCCGGAAGAGAGGGCTGAATCATGAGTATGAACCGGCGCGGATTCCTCAAGGGGGCGCTCGCCGGCGGCACGTTGCTGGCCACCGCGCAACCGGTTGCGGCGCGCGACAACAAAACCATGCCGCCCGAAGCGCTAGGGCTGCTCTACGACGCCACCCTGTGCATCGGCTGTAAGGCTTGCGTGGCGGCGTGCAAGGAATCGAACGGGATGCCGCCGGAGTTTTCCACGCCGGAACAATACTGGGATACCCCGCTCGACATTTCCGGCAAGACCCTCAACGTGATCAAGATGTACAAGAGCGGCAACGGCGAGAACAAGGACAGCGAAAAGGACGGCTATGCCTTCATGAAGGTGTCGTGCCTGCACTGCGTCGACCCCTCGTGCGTATCGGCCTGCCCGGTATCGGCGATGACCAAGAACCCGAGCAACGGTATCGTCGGTTACGACAAGGACATCTGCATCGGCTGCCGTTACTGCGTCGCCGCTTGCCCGTTCGGCGTGCCGCGCTTCCAGTACGACACCCCGTTCCCGCAGATTTCCAAGTGCCAGCTGTGCCGCCACCGCATGAAGGACGGCAAGTACGCCGCCTGCGCCGAGGTTTGCCCGACCGGCGCGACGCTGTTCGGCAAGGTCAGCGAGCTGCACGCCGAAGCCCAACGCCGCATGGCGCTGAAACCGGGCAGCACGACGGTTTATCCGCGCGGCAAGCTGGGCGGCGTGGACCAAAGCTACGAAGGCAGGGTCGCTCAATATGTCCCGCACATCTACGGCGAGAAGGAAGTCGGTGGCACCCAGATGATCAAGCTGTCCGCGGTGCCGTTCGAGAAAGTCGGGATGCCCAAGCTGCCGGAACGCTCCTACGCCGCCACCTCGGAAACCATGCAGCACACGCTGTACGGCGGACTGGTGCTGCCGTTGCTGTTCCTCGGAGGCTTGAGCTACATCGCCAAACGCAACGTCAAGGATGACGAAAATGAAAATGATTGACCCGCGAAAAGGAGGCTTCGATGTCTAACGCCCATCATCCCGCACCCGCGCCGCTCGGCGGCAAGCTGGTCACGCCGGCAACCGTCATCCTCGCGGCGCTGGCGGCGATTGCCTTCATCATTCTGGGCATTCGTTTCGTCTTCGGCCTCGGCTCGGTCACCAACATCAACGACGGTTACACCTGGGGCATCTGGGTGGTTTACGACGTGATGATCGGCTCCGCGTTTGCCTGCGGCGGCTATACCATGGCGATGCTGGTGTATATCTTCAACAAGGGCGAATATCACCCGATGGTACGCCCGGCGCTGCTCGCCAGCCTGTTCGGCTACACTCTGGCCGGCGCCTCGGTGATTTTCGATCTGGGCCGCTACTGGAATACCTGGCACATGTTCTGGCCGGGCTATGCCCAAGTCAATTCGGTGATGTTCGAGGTGGCAGTGTGCATTACCGCCTACATCGTGGTGATGTGGATCGAATTCTCCCCGGCCTTCCTGGAAAAATTCGGCCTCAAGGACCTCAAGAAAAAGCTCAACAAGGTGCTTTTCCTGATCATCGCACTGGGCGTGCTGCTGCCCTCGATGCACCAGTCTTCGCTGGGCTCGCTGCTGGTGGTGTTCGGCTACCAGGTTCATCCCCTGTGGCAAACCATCATGCTGCCGCTGCTGTACCTGATGACGGCGGTGACCATCGGCTTCGCCATCGTGATCTTCGAGGCCTGCCTGTCCTCTTCCGGCTTCAAGCGTCCGCTGGAAATGCACATCCTGACCAAGCTGTCGCGCCTGATGACCTGGGTGCTGGCGGCCTATCTCGCGGTGCGGCTAATCGATCTGGCGGTGCGCGGCGCGCTCGGCTACATGTTCGAAGCAAGCGTGGAAGCCTTCTGGTTCTGGGTCGAAATGGCGCTGTTCATCGCACCGCTGGTACTGCTGGCGAAACCCGCCGACCGCATGAAACCGGCCAAGCTGTTCATCGCCGCGCTGTGCCTGTTGCTCGCTGGCTTCATGCTGCGCATCAACTCCTACCTGGTGGGCCTGGAAACCGGGCCGGGCTGGCACTATTTCCCCTCGGTGCCGGAGATCATGGTGTCGATCGGCATGATCTCGCTGGAGATCCTCGGCTATATCGTGCTGGTGCGCTACCTGCCGATTCTGCCGAAAGAGGAAACGATTTAATTTTTACCGCAGTCCATGTAGGTTGGGTTAGCGACTTTATCGCGTAACCCAACAAACCCAAATATTCAAGACTGGTGTTTGAAGGGAAGATAGGGTCTGTTGGGCTTCGTTCCTCAGCCCAACCTACATGTACGGAGAAACATGTAACGCAACACGCGAATGAATATTTCAGGAGAGATTAAATGGGAACAAGAATCACGATAGACCCGATCACCCGGATTGAAGGCCACCTGCGCATCGACTGCGAAGTCAACGGCGGCAAGGTCACCAAGTCCTGGGCGTCCGGCCAGATGTGGCGCGGCGTCGAGCAAATCCTGATCGGGCGCGACCCGCGCGATGCCTGGGCGATCACCCAGCGGATTTGCGGGGTGTGCACCACGGTTCACGCGATGGCCTCGGTGCGCGCGGTGGAAAACGCGCTCAACCTGGAAGTCCCGCTCAACGCCCAGTACATCCGCAACATGATCATGACCGCGCACGCGATCCATGACCATATCGTGCATTTCTACCATCTCTCCGCGCTCGACTGGGTGGATGTCACCTCGGCGCTGAAGGGCGACCCCGCCAAGACCGCCCAACTGGCGGAAGGACTGTCGAGCTGGAACCGCAACAGCAAGCACGAATTCGCCGCGGTCAAGGAACGCCTCGCCGGCTTCGTCGGCACCGGCCAGCTCGGCATCTTCACCAACGGCTACTGGGGCCACCCGGCGATGAAACTCTCGCCGGAGGTCAATCTGCTGGCGGTGAGCCATTACCTGCAAGCGCTGGAAATCCAGCGTTACGCCAACAAGATCGTCACCATCCTCGGCAGCAAATCGCCGCACATCCAGAACGTCGCGGTGGGCGGCGTCTCCAACCCGATTTCGCTGGATTCGCAATCGGTGTTGACGATCGAACGCCTGATGGCGATTCGGACGCTGATCGACCAGCTCGCGGATTTCATCAAGAACGTCTATGTCGTGGACGTTTCCGCGATCGGCGCGTTCTACGCCGACTGGACCGCCATCGGCGGCGGCGTCACCGATTACCTGTCGGTGCCGGACATGCCGCTCGACACCAAGGGTACGGTGTTCGATACCCCCGGTGGCTACGTTACCGGCGGCGACCCGGCCACCTTCAAGCCGATCAAGGCCTTCGGCGACCCCTATTTCCGCGACGGCGTAGAGGAAAGCGTCAAGCATTCCTGGTACAAGGGCGGCAAGGGCGCGCTGCATCCCTACAAGGGCGAAACCAACCCGGATTACACCGATTTCCAGGATAACGGCAAATACTCCTGGGTAAAATCCCCGACCTTCTACAGCAAGCCGGCGCAAGTCGGCCCGCTCGCCCGCGTGATGGCGGGGGTCGCCACCAAGCACCAGCCGACCATGACCTATCTGAACAAGGTCATCGACACCGTCGGCGCGCTGGCGCACACCAAGATTCCGCTCTCCGCGCTGCACTCCACCATCGGCCGCCATGCCGCCCGCGCGGTGATGTGCGCGGTGGACGTGGATTCGTTGAGCCGCCAGTGGGATCTGCTGATGGCGAACATCGCCAAGGGCGACACCAAGACCTTCAACAAGCCGACCTTCCCCAAGGGCGAAATTTCCGGCTTCGGCTTCCATGAAGCGCCGCGCGGCGTGCTATCGCACTGGGTGGTGATCGACAACGGCAAGATCAAGAACTATCAGGCGGTCGTCCCGACCACCTGGAATGCCGCGCCGCGCAACGAGCACGACGCCATCGGCCCCTACGAAGCCTCGCTGCTCGGCACCCCGGTAGCCGATCCAGAACGTCCGCTGGAAGTACTGCGCACCGTCCACTCCTTCGATCCCTGTCTGGCTTGCGCAGTGCACATCGTGGACAGCGAGCACCAGGAAATCGTCAAGGTCAAAGTACTGTAAGGCAGAAATGGGTGATGAGGGAGGGGTGATGGGATAGAATCCCCACCCATTACTCATTACCCACCCTCATCACACGCTCATGAAAATAGTCGTATTAGGTGTCGGTAATATCCTGTTGTCCGACGAAGGCGTCGGCGTGCGCGCCGTCGAACGGTTGCGCGACGACTACATCCTTCCGCCCGAGGTGGAAATCATCGACGGCGGCACCTCCGGCATGGAAATGCTGGAAGACCTTGCCCACGCCGACCACCTGCTGATCGTCGATGCGGTGCGCAGCGGCCAACAGCCCGGCACCATCGTGAAAATCGCCGGCGAAGATGTGCCGGTATTTTTCAAGACCAAGCTGTCGCCGCACCAAATCGGCCTGTCCGACGTGCTCGCCACGTTGGTGCTGACCGGCGAACACCCCGGCAGCACCACGGTCATCGGGGTCGAACCGGAATCGCTCGAAACCGCGATGGCACTGACGCCCACCGTCGCCGCGCAAATGCCCAAGCTGGTCGGCATCCTGGCCGAAGAGCTGCGCGCGCTAGGGCTGACTGTCGCTGGGAAAGCCTGACCATGTGCATGGCCGTTCCCTCCCAAATTATCGCCATCGAAGGCATGATGGCCACCGTCGAGGCCTTCGGCGAACAACGCGCGGTCAGCCTGATCCTGCTCGCCGAAGAGGTCGAAGTCGGCGATTACCTGCTGATCCAGGCGGGCAGTTTCGCCTACCAGCGGGTCGAGCCGGAAGCCGCCGAAGCCTCGCTGCGGCTGCTCCACGAAGTGCTGACCAGCGGCGCGGCATGAGTCTCCGCAGCGCCAAATGAGTCATCTAGCTCACGTAAAAAATCCGGCGCCCTTACTGGAAACCACCTTCGAAGCCATCCAGCTACAGCGCATGAGCGGCCTACCCTTTCTCAACCCGGCGCTGCGCGTCGAAACCGTCGGTTTTACGCGCCACGGGCAAGACTGGCTCGGCATCCTGATCACCCCCTGGTTCATGAACCTGATGCTGCTCCCCGGCGCCGACAACGACTGGCCGGAAGTTGCGGAAGGCTATCGCCAGATATGGCGCTTCCCCGCCGGAGAAATCCAGTTCATCGCCGCCTGCGAGAGCGGCATCGGTACTTACCAGCAATGCCCGCTATTCGCCTCGATGCAGCCGTTCGCCGACCAGGCGGCGGCGCGCAACGCCGCCGAAGATGCGCTGGCAGCGCTGCTGGCCCCGCCCGCACCTGAACCGGCGGCGGAAACAGAGCCGGTATCCCATTCCAAGCGCAGCTTCCTGCGCGGCAGGATTTTCGCGAA
>CALMWM010000220.1 GCA_937873435.1 uncultured Gallionellaceae bacterium | reverse complement strand
GAGCTGGCCAAGCACGGCGTGCTGGAAAAATTCGGCGTGCAGATGATAGGCGCGACCAAGGAAGCCATCGACAAGGCGGAAGACCGCAAAAAATTCAAGAAGGCGATGGAGAAGATCGGTCTCGCCTGCCCGCGCGCGGCGATTGCCCATAGTCTGGAAGAGGCCTTGCAAGTGCAGGCGATGGTCGGCTATCCCACCATCATCCGTCCGTCTTTCACCATGGGCGGATCGGGCGGCGGCATCGCCTACAACAAGGAAGAATTCCTGGCGATTTGCGAGCGCGGCCTGGATGCCTCGCCGACCAAGGAACTGCTGATCGAGGAATCGGTGATCGGCTGGAAAGAATTCGAGATGGAAGTCGTCCGCGATAAAAAGGACAACTGCATCATCATCTGTTCCATTGAAAACTTCGATGCGATGGGCGTGCATACCGGCGACTCGATCACCGTCGCGCCGGCGCAGACCCTCACCGACCGCGAATACCAGATCATGCGCAATGCCTCGCTGGCAGTGCTGCGCGAAATCGGCGTGGAAACCGGCGGCTCCAACGTCCAGTTTGGCATCAACCCGGACGACGGACGCATGGTGGTGATCGAGATGAACCCGCGCGTGTCGCGTTCCTCGGCGCTGGCTTCCAAGGCGACCGGTTTTCCCATCGCCAAGGTGGCGGCCAAACTGGCGGTCGGCTTCACTCTCGACGAATTGCAGAATGACATCACCGGCGGCCGCACTCCTGCCTCGTTCGAGCCGTCGATCGACTACGTGGTCACCAAGATTCCCCGCTTCGCCTTCGAGAAATTCCCGCAGGCCAACGACCGCCTGACCACCCAGATGAAATCGGTGGGCGAGGTGATGGCGATCGGCCGCACTTTCCAGGAATCCCTGCAAAAGGCCCTGCGCGGCCTGGAAACCGGCAACGACGGGCTGGACGAAAAGACCGACGATCGCGAAATCATCGAGCGCGAGCTGGCGGCGCCCGGCCCGGAACGGATCTGGTATATCGCCGATGCGATGCGCATCGGCATGACACAGCAAGAGATTTTCGACCTGACCTACGTCGACCCCTGGTTCCTCGCGCAAATGGCCGATTTGATCGCGCGTGAACAGGCGCTCAAGGGAAGCAAGCTGGAAGAACTGACCCACGACACCTTGTTCCAGCTCAAGCGCCGCGGTTTTTCCGACCGCCGTCTGGCGCGCTTGCTGGGCGTTACCCAGCATGAGGTGCGTGCCAAGCGCCACAGCCTGAATGTGCGCCCGGTGTACAAGCGGGTGGATACCTGTGCCGCTGAGTTCGCTACCGATACCGCCTATATGTATTCGACCTATGAGGAAGAATGCGAGGCGGCGCCCACCGACAAGAAAAAGATCATGGTGCTGGGCGGCGGGCCGAACCGCATCGGCCAGGGTATCGAATTCGACTACTGCTGCGTCCATGCGGCGCTGGCGTTGCGCGAAGACGGCTATGAAACCATCATGGTCAACTGCAACCCGGAGACCGTCTCGACCGACTACGACACCTCCGACCGCCTGTATTTCGAGCCGCTGACGCTGGAAGACGTTCTTGAAGTGGTGCATGTCGAAAAACCCTACGGGGTGATCGTCCAGTACGGCGGCCAAACCCCGCTGAAGCTGGCGCGCGACCTGGAAGCCAACGGCGTTCCCATCATCGGCACTTCGCCCGACGCCATCGACCGCGCCGAAGATCGCGAGCGCTTCCAGCAACTGTTGCACGATCTTAACCTCAAGCAGCCGCCGAACCGCACCGCGCGCACGCCGGAAGACGCCATCCGTCTGGCTGAAGAAATCGGCTACCCGCTGGTGGTGCGCCCCTCCTACGTGCTGGGCGGACGCGCGATGGAGATCGTCCATCAGCAAAGCGATCTCGAACGCTACATGCGCGAGGCGGTCAAGGTTTCGCATAAATCGCCGGTGCTGCTCGACCGCTTCCTCAACGATGCTATCGAAGTGGACGTGGATGCCATCTGCGACGGCACCGACGTGCTGATCGGCGGGGTGATGGAGCATATCGAGGAAGCCGGGGTGCATTCCGGCGATTCCGCGTGCTCCCTGCCACCCTATAGTTTATCCGCCGAATTGCAGGACGAACTGCGCCGCCAGACGGTGCTGATGGCCAAGGGGCTGGATGTAGTCGGCCTGATGAACGTGCAGTTCGCGATCCAGGGCGAAACCGTTTACGTGCTGGAAGTCAATCCACGTGCTTCGCGCACCGTACCCTTCGTATCCAAGGCAATCGGCAAGCCGCTGGCGATGATCGCGGCGCGCTGCATGGCCGGGCGCTCCCTGGCCGAACAGGGTGTTACCGGCGAAGTGACGCCGCCGTATTTCTCGGTGAAGGAGGCGGTGTTCCCGTTTATCAAGTTCCCCGGCGTCGATACCATCCTCAGTCCGGAAATGAAATCCACCGGCGAAGTCATGGGGGTAGGCAACAGCTTCGCCGAGGCCTTCATCAAATCGCAACTGGCCGCAGGGATCAAGCTGCCGACCGGCGGGCGGGCTTTCATCAGCGTGCGCGGCGCCGATAAGGAGCGGGTGGTGGAAATCGCACGCGCCCTGGATGGCTTGGGGTTCCAGCTATGCGCCACCAAGGGTACGGCAGCCTCCCTCAGTGCAGCCGGGCTGTCCGTATCCTCGGTGCACAAGGTGCAGGAAGGCCGGCCGCATATCGTCGACATGATCAAGAACGGTGAAATTAATTTCATCGTCAATACCGTCGAGGGCAAGCGCGGTGTGCACGATTCCTATGTAATGCGCAACGCAGCACTGCAAAACAAGATTACCTATTACACCACCCTGGCCGGCGCCCGTGCGGCCTGTATCGGGATGAGCCACATGCAGGAATTGCAAGTGTTCGACCTGCAAGGGTTACATGAGCGGCTGTAACCGCTCCGAATCGAAAGCGACAAGACTATGAGCAAAGTACCTTTAACCGTCACCGGCGCAGAATTGTTGCGCCAGGAATTGCACAACCTGAAAACCGTTGAACGTCCGAGCGTGATCGCGGCAATCGCCGAGGCCCGTTCGCATGGCGATCTCTCGGAAAACGCCGAGTACGATGCCGCCAAGGAGCGCCAGAGCTTTGTCGAAGGGCGCATCGCCGAAGTCGAAGGCAAGCTGGGCAACGGCCTGATCATCGACCCGAAATTACTCGATGCCGAGGGACGTTGCGTATTCGGCGCCACCGTGGAACTGGAAGACCTCGAAGGCGGCACCAAGGTGACTTATCAAATCGTCGGCGACGACGAGGCAGACATCAAGCAGGGTAAAATTTCCATCAGCTCCCCGATTGCCCGCGCGCTGATCGGCAAATTCGCCGGCGACGTGGCGGAAGTGCAGGCACCGGGCGGTTTGCGCGAATATGAAGTGCTGGACGTGAAGTACATTTGAGTGATGGGTGATGAGGGATAAGCGATGCGTGTTGGCAAAACGCATCTGCACATTACCCATTACTGATCGCCCCTTCCCAGAAAATGAACAAACTCCCCGATATTCTTGCCCAGATGGCCGTTACCTTATGGGTCGGCGGGATGTGGGCAATCGGCTATCTCGCCGCGCCAGTGCTGTTCAATGCCTTGTCCGACAAGATGCTGGCCGGTATGCTGGCCGGCAGGATGTTTACCTGGATTGCCTATGTCGGCATGGTCAGCGGCGTTTACCTGCTGCTCTTTCGTTTTGTCCGTTTCGGCGGCGCTGCGTTCAAACAAGGGTTTTTGTGGCTGATCGTGTTGATGCTGCTGTTGACGATCGCCGGGCACTTCGGCATCAGTCCGCTACTGGTGGCACTCAAGGAGCAGGCACTACCGCTGGACGTGATGCAGAGCGTGTTCAGGGATCGCTTTGCGACCTGGCACGGCATTTCCAGCGTGGTTTACCTCGTGCAAAGCCTGTTGGGATTGTTTCTGGTTACGCTGAACCGTTCTGCCTCAAGGTAACACCAGCTTGGGCTTTTCAGCAGGCTTGTAAACTACCATGATTTTTCCGATGAGCTGTACCGATGCGGCATCGAGTTGATTGCAGATTTCTTCCATCAGCGCTTCGCGCACGGCCTTGTCGCCACCATGCACTTTGATCTTGATGAGCTCATGGCTGGCAAGACCGAGCGCGATTTCCTTGATGACGTTTTCAGTCAGGCCGGCATCGCCGATCAGCACAACAGGGTTGAGATTGTGGGCTTGGGAGCGCAGAAAGCGGCGCTGTTCAGAGGTGATATTCAACATTCGGATTTTCCACGAAAAAGTGACGCATTGTAACCGATGAAACGTACCCAAACCAGCAAAGCGTGGATGCGCGAGCATGTCAACGACCCCTATGTCCAGCTCGCCAAGCGCGAGGGCTACCGCTCCCGTGCAGCCTACAAGCTGATGGAGTTGGATGAACGCGACCATTTGCTCAAGCCAGGCATGACGGTGGTGGATCTGGGCGCCACGCCGGGCGGGTGGTCGCAAGTCGCCGCGAAAAAACTGGGGGCGGCAGGGCGCATCATCGCGCTCGATGTGCTGGAAATGCAGCTATTGCACAACGTCACGTTCATTCAGGGCGACTTCCGTGAGCAAGTCGTACTGGACGAACTGGTCAAGGCACTCGCCGGAAGACCGGTCGACCTTGTGATTTCCGACATGGCCCCCAATATAAGCGGCATCGGCAGTGTGGATCAGGCGCGAGCGATGCACCTCGCCGAATTGGCGCTGGAATTCAGCGTCGAACACCTGAAGTCAGGCGGCAATTTCCTGGTCAAGGTATTCCAGGGCGAAGGCTTCGAGGAGTATCTGCAACATATGCGCGCGGCCTTCAAGCAGACACTGACGAGAAAACCCCAAGCTTCGCGCGGCAGAAGCAGCGAAGTTTATCTGCTCGGGAAAGAGAAAAACTGACAGAATTTGTCAATTGAGATTAGAATAAGCCTAACTTTATGAAGTGCAAGCTGTAAGGAGCGAAGTTGAACAACATGATGAAAAATATCGGCATCTGGCTGGTAATCGCATTGACCCTGATGATGGTATTCAACCATTTCGGTGCGCGCCAGACGGCTGCTCAGGCGCCGCTGGAATATTCCCAGTTCCTCGATGCGGTGAAACAGGGGCGGGTAGCCAAGGTTTCCATCGAGGGGCATACCCTGAAGGCGGTCGGTACCGACGGCAAGCGCTTCACTACCTATGCGCCATCCGATCCGTGGATGATCAGCGACCTCCTGAAAAACGGGGTGATCGTCGAAGCACGACCGGAAGAAGAGCCGTCTTTCCTGATGAATTTGTTCGTCTCCTGGTTCCCGATGCTGCTGCTGATCGGTGTGTGGATTTTCTTCATGCGCCAGATGCAGGGTGGCGGCAAGGGCGGCGCATTTTCCTTCGGCAAGAGCAAGGCACGCTTGCTCGACGAGAATAATAATCCGGTCACTTTCGCCGATGTTGCAGGCTGCGACGAAGCCAAGGAAGAAGTCTCCGAGTTGGTCGAATTTCTGCGCGACCCTTCCAAATTCCAGCGCCTCGGCGGGCGCATTCCGCGCGGCGTGCTGATGGTGGGCAATCCGGGTACCGGTAAAACCCTGCTGGCGCGAGCGATTGCCGGCGAGGCCAAGGTGCCGTTCTTCTCGATTTCCGGTTCGGATTTCGTCGAGATGTTCGTCGGCGTCGGCGCGGCGCGGGTGCGCGACATGTTCGAACAGGCCAAGAAAAATGCGCCGTGCATCATCTTCATCGACGAAATTGACGCCGTTGGCCGCCAGCGTGGCGCCGGCCTGGGCGGCGGCAACGACGAACGCGAGCAAACCCTAAACCAGTTGCTGGTCGAGATGGATGGTTTCGAAGGCAACGTCGGCGTGATCGTGATCGCCGCCACCAACCGTCCAGACGTGCTCGATCCAGCGCTGATGCGTCCCGGTCGTTTCGATCGCCAGGTGGTAGTGCCGCTACCCGACATTCGCGGTCGCGAGCAAATCCTCATGGTGCATATGCGCAAGGTGCCGATTTCCGCCGATGTGCGCGCCGACATCCTGGCGCGCGGTTGCCCCGGATTTTCCGGCGCAGACCTGGCCAATCTGGTAAACGAAGCGGCACTTTTCGCAGCGCGCGGCAATAAGCATTACGTAGACATGGACGATTTCGAACGCGCCAAGGACAAAATCATCATGGGTGCCGAGCGCCGTTCCATTGTGATGCCGGAAGAGGAGCGCAAGAACACCGCTTACCATGAGTCCGGGCACACCGTCGTGGCACGCCTGCTGCCCAAGACCGATCCGGTGCACAAGGTCACCATCATTCCGCGCGGTCGTGCGCTGGGCGTGACCATGCAACTGCCGGTCGAAGATCGCTACAGCATGAACCGCGAGCAGATCCTGGAAAATATCGCTGTACTATTCGGCGGACGCATCGCCGAGGAAGTATTCATGGGGCAGATGACTACCGGCGCCAGCAACGATTTCGAACGTGCGACTGAAATGGCGCGCCGGATGGTCACCCAGTGGGGGATGTCCGATGCACTGGGCACCATGGTATACGGCGAGAACGACGGCGAGGTGTTCCTGGGCCGCTCCGTCACTACTCACAAGAACGTGTCCGAAGCCACCATGCAGAAAGTGGATGCCGAAATACGTCGCATCGTCGACGCGCAATATGTATTGGCGCGCCACCTGATCGAGGAAAATCGCGACAAGATCGAAGCGATGGCGCACGCCTTGCTGGAATGGGAAACCCTCGATGCCGACCAGATCAACTACATCATGGAAGGCCGCACACCGCGTCCGCCCAAGCCCGCTGCCACGCCGATGACGCCTCCGCCCTCGGACAGCACGCCGACAGCCCCTGTCACGCCTGCTGCCAACGGTAACCACCCCGCCCAAGAAACTTAAAATCGGTATTGAGTAATGGGCGAAGGGTAATGGATTAGCGAGGAAACCCTTTACCCCTCACTCATTACCCATTGCTCATTAACCGAATGCTTCGCTGCGGCCGTTTCAACTTTCCCTTCCCACGCCCGTTGATCATGGGTATCGTCAATGTCACCCCCGATTCGTTTTCCGACGGCGGACGCTTCGAATCGACGCCTGCCGCGATTGAACATGCGTTGCGCTTGATCGAAGAAGGCGCCGACTTACTGGACATCGGCGGCGAATCGACGCGTCCCGGCGCACTGGCCGTGCCGCTAGACGAAGAGTTGCGGCGCGTTATTCCGCTGGTTGAGGCGTTACGCGACAAGAATGTCGCGCTCTCGGTGGATACCTGCAAGCCGCAGGTGATGCGTGCCGCCATTGCCGCAGGCACCGACATGATCAACGATATTGCAGCCCTGCTGGCGGAGGGTGCGCTGGAGGCCGTCGCCGATTCCCATGTTGCGGTGTGCCTGATGCATAAGCAGGGTACGCCGCAAACCATGCAACAGCAGCCCGAATATCGCGACGTGGTGGCAGATGTCATGGCGTTTCTCGCAGAGCGGCTGGCGGCGTGCGAACAGGCAGGCATTGCTCGCGAGCGCTTGGTGGTAGACCCGGGTTTCGGCTTCGGTAAGACATTGGCGCACAATATCGACTTGCTGCGTCATCTCGACTGCTTTCAGACACTTGGCGTGCCGCTGCTCGCCGGCTTGTCGCGCAAGTCGATGTTGGGTGCGATCACTGGGTTGGAGGTGGAAGAACGTTTGCAACCCAGCGTGGCGGCAGCATTGCTGGCAGTGCTAAAGGGCGCAAAAATCGTCCGCGTGCATGACGTGAAGGCGACCAAGCAAGCCTTGCAGATAGTGAATGCAATAGAAGGAATAGAACCATGAGCAAAAAATATTTCGGCACCGATGGCATCCGCGGCAAGGTCGGCGAAGCGCCGATCACTCCTGACTTTCTGATGCGTCTCGGCTATGCCGCCGGCAAGGTGCTGGTTTCGGAACAGCGTTCGCACAAGGGAGACCATCCGGCGGTGGTCATCGGCAAGGACACCCGGATTTCCGGCTACATGCTTGAATCCGCGCTGCAAGCCGGGCTGTCCGCCGCAGGCGTCGATGTGCTGTTGCTCGGGCCCATGCCGACGCCGGCAGTGGCTTACCTGACCCGTGCTCTGCGCGCCCAGGCAGGTATCGTCATCAGCGCTTCGCACAATCCGTTCGAGGATAACGGGATCAAATTCTTTTCCGGCAACGGCACCAAACTGCCCGACCAGACCGAACAGGCAATCGAGCGCGAACTGGAATCGCCGCTAATTACCATGTCCTCGGCGCAACTCGGCAAGGCGCGTCGCATCAACGATGCTGCCGGGCGATATATCGAATTCTGCAAGAGTGCTTTTCCCAACGAACTGGATTTGCGCGGGATGAAAATCGTGGTGGATTGCGCTCACGGTGCGACTTACCATATCGCGCCGCATGTGTTCCACGAACTCGGCGCGGAAGTGGTGGCGATCGGCAACCAGCCGGACGGGCTGAACATCAATCAGGACTGCGGCTCGACCAGCCCCAAAAGCTTGCAGGCGGCGGTGGTGGAACAGCGTGCCGACCTCGGCGTGGCTTTCGACGGCGACGGCGACCGCTTGATCATGGTGGATGGTTCCGGCGAGATTTTCGACGGCGACCGCCTGCTCTACGTGATCGCCAAATACCGCCAACAGCGCGGCCAACTCAAGGGGGGGATGGCCGGCACCTTGATGACCAACCTGGGCATGGAACACGCGCTGGAAAAACTCGGCATTCCCTTTGCTCGCGCCAACGTCGGCGACCGCTATGTACTGGCGCTGATGCAGGAACGCGGCTGGCAACTGGGCGGAGAAAATTCCGGGCATATCATCTGCCTCGACCGCCACACCACCGGCGATGGCATTATCGCTGCACTGCAAGTGCTTCAGGCCTTACGCGTGGCAAAAAGCTCGTTGAGCGAATATACCAGCGAAGTCCGGATTTATCCGCAAGTTCTGACCAATATAAGGGTAAGCAAGGGTTTCGACTTCAGGGGAAATGCAGCTGTCCAGCAGGTGGTGGCAGAGGCGCAATGCGATCTTGAGAGTTCCGGGCGCGTACTGCTGCGCGCCTCGGGAACCGAACCGGTGCTACGGGTGATGGTGGAAGGCCGCGATGAAGAGCCTGTGCAACGCTGGGCAGAAACGATCGCTGACGCAGTGCGCCAAGCGGCGGTTAAGTAAAAGCAGTTTTTAGTGTTAAGTGTTTAATGTTGAGTTGTGGAATGCGCTTCGCGCCTGATCCTATACCGACGCGCTTGGCGCGGCGACATCAACTAAACACTCAACACTAAGCACTCAAAACTATACTTCTCCTGCCGCTATATTACCGGAAAGGCTAACCAAACTTTCCGGTAATATAGTCTTCGGTTGCCTTCTGGCTCGGCGTGGTGAAGATGTTATCGGTGTCGCCGAACTCGATCAGGTCGCCGAGGTACATGTAGGCGGTGTAGTCGGAGACGCGCGCCGCTTGCTGCATATTGTGGGTGACGATGACGATAGTGTATTCCGACTTGAGTTCGTTGATCAGTTCCTCGATGTGCGCAGTGGAGATCGGGTCCAGCGCGGAACAGGGTTCGTCGAGCAACACTACTTCCGGTTTGACGGCGATCCCGCGCGCAATACACAGACGTTGCTGCTGGCCGCCGGACAGGCTGTTGCCGCTTTGCTGCAATTTGTCCTTCACTTCTTCCCACAGCGCCGCCTTGCGCAATGCCCATTCGACACGCTCTTCCATCTCGCGGCGTCCCAGGTTTTCATAGAGTTTGACGCCGAAGGCGATGTTGTCGAAGATCGACATCGGGAACGGCGTAGGCTTCTGGAACACCATGCCGACCTTGGCGCGCAGCATGTTCAAATCCTGCTTGGCGTCGAGCACGTTGTCGCCGTCAAGCAAGATCTGGCCCTCGGCGCGCTGCCCAGGGTAGAGCTGATACATGCGGTTAAGCGTGCGCAACAAGGTGGACTTGCCGCAACCGGAGGGGCCGATGAAGGCGGTCACCTTGTTTTGCGCGATGTCCAGATTGATGTTTTTCAGTGCGAGAAATTTGCCGTAATAAAAGTTCAAATCACGGATGCTGATTTTGGTCGGAGTGTCCGGCGTCATTTCGATTTTCCGTTAAAACTGTGAATTCTTTTGATGGAACATGGTGCGCGCCAGGATGTTCAGTCCCAGTACGCTCGCGGTAATCAGCAGGGCGCCCGCCCATGCCAGGTTGTGCCAGTCGTCGTAGGGGCTCATCGCGAACTGGAAAATCACCACCGGCAGGTTGGCCAATGGCTGGTTCATGTCGAGGCTCCAGAACTGGTTGTTCAATGCGGTGAACAGCAGCGGCGCGGTTTCGCCGCTGATGCGCGCGATTGCCAGGAGGATGCCGGTGATAACCCCAGCCTTGGAAGCGCGCAAGGTCACTTGCATGATGACTTTGGTTTGCGGCGCGCCGAGCGCGGCGGCAGCTTCGCGCATGGTGTCAGGCACCAGCCGCAACATGTTTTCGGTGGTGCGCACAACCACCGGAATGACGATCAGCGACAGCGCCAGCGCGCCCGCCCAGCCCGAAAAGTGCTTGGTGCTGGCCACCACTACTTCGTAAACGAACAAGCCGATGACGATGGACGGTGCCGACAGTAGAATATCGTTGATAAAGCGGGTAGCGGGTGCCAGCCAGCCGCGGCTGCCGTATTCGGCGAGGTAAATCCCGGCCAGGATGCCGACCGGGGTGCCGATCAGTGTACCGGCCAGTGCCATCATCAGACTGCCGACGATGGCATTGAGCAAGCCGCCGTCGCTACCGGGCGGCGGCGTCATTTGCGTGAACATCGCCAGGTTGATCCCGCCCAAACCGTACTTAAGTAGGGTGAAAAGTATCCAGGACAGCCAGAACAGACCGAAGGCCATGGTCAGGTAGGATGCAGCCAGATTTAAAGTATTGGTCAAGCGCCGACGCGCGTAAAGGCTGAACATATCGATTTCCTAAGTGGTCTTGCCTTCACGCTTGCCAAGCTGGAGCAAAAGCAGCTTCGATAGCGCCAGCACGACAAAGGTGATGAAAAACAGGATCAGCCCCAGCTCGATCAGCGAAGAGGTATACAACTCGCCGTCGGCTTCGGTAAATTCGTTGGCGAGCGCCGAGGCGATGCTATTGCCGGGCATGAACAGGGAGGTGCTGAGTTTGTGCGCGTTGCCGATCACGAAGGTCACCGCCATGGTCTCGCCCAATGCGCGCCCCAGTCCGAGCATGATGCTGCCGATCACGCCGGCCTTGGTGTAAGGCAACACCACATTCCACACGACTTCCCAGGTGGTGGCGCCGACGCCGTAGGCTGATTCCTTGAGCATTGGCGGCACGACTTCGAATACGTCGCGCATCACCGAGGCGATGAAGGGGATAACCATGATGGAAAGAATAATTCCGGCCGACAACATGCCGATTCCCATCGGCGCGCCATCGAATAACGGTGCCAGCAGAGTAGTCGCACCCAGCGAGTTTTTCAGCCAGGGCTGCACCGTTTCCGCGAATATCGGCGCGAACACGAACAGCCCCCACATACCGTAGATAATGCTGGGAATGCCGGCCAGCAGTTCAATCGCTGTGCCGAGAGGGCGGCGCAGCCAACCCGGCGAGAGTTCGGTGAGAAATAACGCAATACCGAAGCTGACCGGAATCGCGATCAACAAGGCAATGAAAGAGGTGGCAAGCGTACCGACGATAGGTACCAGTGCGCCGAACTTTTCCGTTACCGGATTCCATTCCGCGCTGATCAGAAAGCCGAAACCGAACTCGCGGATCGCCGGCATACTGCCGATAATCAGCGTAATGATGATGCCCGCCAGGAGTGCGAACACCACGAAAGCGAACAGCCTCGTGACGTTGAGAAAAATCAGGTCAAGCAGAACCCCGCGTTTCTGGAGTCCGGAGTAGGATGACTTTGGCATGGGTTTAAATGTGGCCTGAAGCGTAACGTTTTATTTATCGGGGTGTGCAACTTACGAAGCACGTATTATGCAAGCCTAATATTGCAGAAATGTTACAAGCATCGGCAAGTCCCAGCAAGCACCGGTTCTCTCGCTTGGGGCGCGCTACATAAAGTCTCGCCCGAGACGCCAGAAGAATGCGGCAACCAAGCCTGCGGCGGGTATCGTCAAGATCCATGCCACCGCCAGGTTCAGGGTAATTCCCCAGCGCACGGCTTTCACGTCCTGCGCGGTGCCGACGCCGACGATGGCTCCGGTGATGGTGTGTGTCGTGGAAACCGGGATTCCGCCCAGCGTAGCAAGCCCCAGGCTGATTGCGCCACCCATGGAGGCACAGGAGCCGCTTACCGAGGTGAGTTTGGTGATCTTGGTGCCCATGGTTTTGACGATACGCCAGCCTCCCAGGTAGGTTCCCCAGGCGATGGAAAAATAGCAGGAATAGATCACCCAGTTCGGCAGGGTTTTGACGTCCGTGGTGGCCGCACCGGCACTGATCAGTAGCAGCCAGATGATGCCGATGGTTTTCTGGGCGTCATTGCCGCCGTGCGCCAGGCTGTAGGCGCCGGCAGCGAACAGTTGCGCCTGGTTGAACCAGCGCCCAGCCTGCCGTGGCGACTGGTTGCGGAAGACCCATGCCGCCAAGACCATCAGCAGGCCGCCCAGCAGAAAACCCACCAGCGGCGAAAGGATGATGAAGAGCAGGATTTTGCCGAATCCGCTCCAGATAATCGGTGCAATGCCACCCGCTTTGGCAACCGTGGCGCCGACCAGTCCGCCGATCAAGGCGTGGGAGGATGACGAAGGGATGCCGTAATACCAGGTGATGATGTTCCAAGCCAGCGCCCCACAAAGAGCGCCGAAGATCACGTGGTAATCGACGAAGCTCGGATCGACCGTACCCTTGCCGATCGTGGCGGCCACATGGAGCTGGAAGATCCACAGCGCGGCAAAATTGAAAAAAGAGGCAAAAAGTACTGCCTGTTTGGGAGAAAGTGCACCGGTCGCGACGATCGTGGAAATGGCATTTGCGCCGTCATGAAAACCGTTCATGAAATCGAAAGCCAGCGCAATCACGATCAACAGGGCCAGCACCCAGATGCTGATGGTCAAACCTTCCATGGTGTGCCCCTTTCAGGAATTCTCGATGAGAATTTCTACGATGGTTTTCGAAGCTTCCTCGCAGTAATCGAGAACGTTTTCCTGCAGGACATAGAACTCCCGCAGTTTCATTGCCGTCCATACGTCGCCGCCCCCCTGGAACAGCTTGGTAATAGCCCTTTTCAGCACCTTGTCGGCCTTGGACTCGATTTCGTCGATTTCCTTGCACAAGTCGATGGTTTCCTGGCTGCGTTTCCTGTCGGCCAGCGCAATTACCGCGCGATTAAGCTGTCTGCAAGCATCAGCAGCCAATGCCGCCAGTTCGCGGGGACAGATCGCCCTTCCAGGCAAGGGAGCCGCCTTCGGGCAGGGCGGCGGAAA
>CALMWM010000219.1 GCA_937873435.1 uncultured Gallionellaceae bacterium | reverse complement strand
GACCCCCAATTGCATCCGTACCCTGCGCGGCGTCGGCTACCTGTTCGAGAAGTCGTCATGAAGCTGTCCATCCAGGCCAGGCTGCTGGCGCCGATCATGCTGGCCGTGCTGGTGGTCGGCCTGGCCACGGCCGGCCTGGCCTACAAGCGGGCGGTGCATGAGGTCGACGAGCTGGTCGATGCCCAGTTGTCCCAATATGTCCGCATCATGCTGGCGCTGGCCCACGATACCGACAGCGACGAGGTGGAGCCGCCGCACATCAACGGCCACCGCTACGAGAGCCGGATGCTGTTCCAGATCTGGCAACAGGAGCACGGCAGGAGCCAATTGCTGATCCGCTCGCCCGATACCCCGCTGGCCTGGCCGGAGGGCGTGGCGATGAACGGCTACTCCGAGGCGCGCATCGTCGGCCATACCTGGCGTTGCTTCACGGCCGCCGACGAGGATGGCGAACAGATCGCCTGGGCGGCCCTGGATGTCGACATCCGCAACGACCTGGCGCGGGCGATCGCCCTGGACAACATGCGGCCCTACCTGTTCGGCCTGCCCATCCTGGCCCTGGTGCTGTGGCTGGCCATCCGCAAGGGCCTGTCGCCCCTGCGCCAACTGGAAACGGAACTGGCCAGACGTTCGCCGGAACGGCTCGATGCCCTCCCGGAAACGGGGCTGCCGCGCGAACTGAACCCCCTGGTGCGGAGCATGAACCGGCTGTTCGGCCGGGTCAGCCAGACCATCGAGAACGAGCGCCGCTTCACCAGCGACGCCGCGCATGAATTGCGCACCCCCTTGGCGGCCTTGCGCATGCAATTGCAGGTCGGCCAGCGCACGCCCGACGATGCCGAACGCCAGGCCACCATCGCCAAGGCCATGCGCGGTGCCGACCGGATGTCCCATCTGGTGACCCAGTTGCTCGCCCTGGCCCGGCTGGAGAGTTCCGGTTCGGCCGGGGAGATGCAGGCGATCGACCTGACCGGCCTGGTCGGCGATGTCGTCGCCGATCTGGAGGTCATGGCCGTGGAGAAGGAGATCAGGCTGATCATGGAGTTGACCCCGGAGGCCCCGCTGCGGGGCAATCCGGACCTATTGCGCGCCTTGGTGCGCAATCTGGTCGACAACGCCCTGCGCTATGCCCGGCCGGGCGGTCGGGTGGCGGTCAGCCTGACCCGGCGGGCCGGCGCCACGGTGCTGCAGGTCGCCGACGACGGTCCCGGCCTGGTCCCGGAAGAGCGGGAAAAGCTGGGCCTGCGTTTCCATCGCTTCGGCCCGCAGACGGCCGAGGGTGTCGGCCTCGGGCTGTCGATCGCCCGGCGCATCGCCGAGCTCCATGGCGCCGAGATCCGCTTCGGCGATGGCCTGGACGGTGTCGGTCTGGCTGTCGAGGTGGCTTTTCCCGCAACAGCTTAAATCTGATCGTTAAGCGGTCGGATGTGTCGGGTACTGGTCGGTCAATCCGGACCGTGGACTGGTATTGCCTCCGTGACGCTCACGGGCGGTGTCGTACCTTAAGTTGCTGGTCAATGTAATATTGTCGATATCGATGCTTGACCACCGCTGTTTGTTTGTGTCAACATTCGTCACATTATCTATATCGACATGAAAACAACATGCGTGATGTGACTCTCAATACCATCCAAGCGCTGCCCCAGCCCTTCACTCTGGAGCAAATGCAGAACGACATTCTCAACCTCTATCTGCTGCAGCTTCGGATGACGTCGCTGTTCACGAATGACCAGCGGGTATGGACCCTCGCCGGAAAGTCAGGGATCAAGGAAGGGGAAATCTGGATCGGGGACACCGGCACCGAAGAATTCCACTTGGTTTATGCCGATGTCCAGGATTCCTTGTTCGCACGTGCACTCGAACAGCAATACAGCTTTGGATTCTTTGGGTTCGACAATCTGCTGTGCGAACCCATGGAAATGGACACGATCCATACTTGGGTAGCGGCCTACCTGATCGACATGCAGGGCTCGAATGTCGTTTCCGAATGGATATCAAATGGCGCTGATATCTATGTTGGCAGCTGTATCCATGCCTGCGAACTTGCCAATGCCCGGAACATTCTTGAGGGCGGCGAAAGCTTCTTCCCCTATACGCCTGACGACTCGAACAAAGTCGATGAAGTTGGCGCCCTGACTGTTCATCAAATGGCTTTGCTGGCCGGAATGGAAGAAATGACCATCCGAACTGCAATTAGCCGTAAGGGGCCCAACCAACTCAAGGCCTTCAAGGATGACAGGCGAACCCTGATCAAGATCGAGGACGCAAAAGCGTGGTTGGCAGCAAAGGGCCGTCATGTGTCGGTTACCCGCCAATCACACGCGGGTGCTCACCTTGACTTGGAGAAAACTGGATTTCTGAGTATCGCGGGATTCTCACACGCGATGGCACGCCGAGTGACTTACCTGGATGAAGTTAAGCCTGAAGCAAAGACCATAGAAAAGCTCGTCGAGCTTGTTGCCAACGCTGGCATGAAAACGCCATATATCAAAGACCGCGACGATCTACTAAATGCCCCGCTCATGGGGCAAGTGGCACAGATTCTTGAACTCCCTCATGACTTGTTCGTACTTCGTGCACAAGAAGCTGTTCTTCGCGACGACTTGGCTCAGACCGAAGCGGCAGTGAAGGAAGCTAGTACGGCATCACATTCGTCTTAGCCACCCACCACAGCAGAAGGGGATAGCACATGAAAATTACAGCAATCGTTAAGCGCGGCAAGAACAAGGGTGTTGAACTGAAGCCGCACCGTTATCAGGGCGGCTACTTTCTGGTCAGTAAGGGCGGCAACAAAACTGAGTTTGCCCATCAGGTGACCAATGAAGACGAATTGAAGTCATGGATCAAGCGCGGGTACGGCCTCCGAATGAGCGCACTTGGCGTCAGCCCGTCAATCTACGGTCCTTACAGCCTCACCTTCGCTGCTGCTTGAATTCCATATCTAACGGGAGAATGAACATGAAAACTAAATTTTTCCAGAAGTATTCAGGTGTGCTTCGTTCCGAACAGGCGCCAGTGGTCAGGGATCCTCGGCTGGTGATGGCAGAGATTGGCAACGTGAAGATCTATTACGCTCCGTTCGAATACATCAATCCGATGGCCAGAATTGTCCTGGTTGGAATCACCCCCGGCCCGACACAAATGGTAAATGCCAACAACACAGCTCGTGCGGCGCTGCTTGCTGGCCTTAATGGTATTGACGCAATGATTAGGGCCAAGGCCGTCGCAGCCTTCAGCGGTGAGCCGATGCGTTCGAATCTGGTGAATCAACTCAACCACTGGGGCTTCAACGAATGGCTCGGGCTTGGCAATTCTGCAGAGTTTTTTTCGGGTGCTGCCCACTTGGTTCAGACGACTTCGTTGCTTAGATACCCTGTATTTGTCGATGGCGAGGATTACCGAGGCAATCCGGATATGCTGAAACACCCATTGCTTCGCCAGTTCCTTTTTGATCACTTCGTTGCCGAAGTTGATGTATTGAAAGATGCCGTCTTCGTTGGGCTAGGCCCGATGGTACAGAAGGTCTTGGATCACTTGGTCAAAGAAGGCGTTGTAGGCAAGGAGAGGGTGATAGGTGGGATGCTGCACCCCTCTGGAAACTGCACTTACCGAATTAATTATCTGATCGGCGATCGTGAAAAGCCGATTCCTCATGCAACCAATCCTGTGTCCTACGACCACGGCAGAAGGTTGTTCCAGGAGCAGTACTTGCGCTGATAGCGGTCAACCGAACGCCGGGTCTAGGCGTGACACCACGGAGAGACGGGGACCTTTCGTGTGTCTTTGACACTTTGGCCCGCCTCGTGCGGGCTCTTTTTTGCGTTGCCCATGGATCTTGGTTTGGCGGCGAAATAAGGATTGCTCATGCGTGAACAGGTTCCCACGTCTACCACCCAGGCACGGCGAACAAAAGGCGACCGTGGGTCTGGCTCTGTCAGTTGGCCAAGGTCTGCAATGTACGGATAGCCGATGTTCGTCAGCGTGTAACACCCGAGGTCAGCGGTCCTGCACATAACCGCCCCATTGGGCAAAATTCTCGATGATCGGATTGGCCGATGACCAGCCAAGGCCCCCGCGCATCAATCCGTTTGGGGGCTGGAAATCAGCCACACAAACGGCAGACGCTCATCAGCATCAGATCCTTGGCGGCGGCGTCGACCTTGTCGGCGTGCAGCTTCAGGCGTTTGTTGTCGTCGACCTGGCCGGTGGCGATGGCCAGCAGCATGAGCAGCAGCGGCGAGATGCCGCCGGCCCGGGCGGTGCTCAGGAGGGCGTCGTCGGTCTGGGTGATGTAGTGTTCCTGCTCCGGGTCGACCACGAACAGGCGCAGGCCGGCCATGCTGTCGTGCAGGCGCAGGCTGAGGACGCGGCCATCCTTGAGGAACCAGCCTTCAAAATCCCATTCCGAGGTGGTCGGCGCCAGTTCGTCGCGCAGCAGATGGCCGAAGAAATCCGGCTCGGCCTTCGCCGCACCGCCGGGGATGTTGCCCAGCTGTTCGATCAGTCTGGCCCAGTCTTCGACGGTCATCATGGTTCTCCCAGGGGCAAGAAACAGAACACGAAACGGCCATGCTGGAAGTTCACGATCAGCGTGCCGCCGCGATTGGCCGCGTAATCGACCCAGCCCGGCGTGTCGCAGCCCTGGTGGCATTCGCTGACGCCGTTGGGCGATTCCAGGTTGCGGTCGCGGTCATAGAACGACAGCAGCATGGCCTCGCCGAGCAGGTGTTGGGCGTTGGCTTCGGCCAGCTTCAGGCAGGCGTTGAAGTCGAGGCCCAGTTCTTCGGCGTCGAGGTGGAGGGTCTTCATGGGGCCGTTGTCCATTGTGCAGTTTGTTAGACCACGTAGCTGCTATTTGTCGCAAGGTGGTCGAACGTAGTGCCCAGGGGGGGTAGTGGTTTCCTTAAATGGCACTTTCCATTTTGTATCATGCGTAAAGCTCCACCACGCAACAACGTTGTACCAATTGATAGGGGTGGTTCGAAACATAATTGCGTCTTTTGCTGCGCACTTGTTTTGATATTCGCTGAACATCTGGACAATCTGATTGAAGTCACGCCCTTTGAGCAGTATCTCACTGTCAGCCCAATCACCCTTCGAACTTTCAAACGAAACGTCGATGCTGCCAACTGTTGAATAGAGAACAAGAACACCAATTACTGTGAACAGAATGATCTTGGTTTCCACGACCGGGCTGCCCAATTTGCGATTGTCTAGCATTGGCTCAGTTTCTTCAGTTCATAAAGGATGTCGAGCGCCTCGCGCGGGCTCAGGCTGTCCGGGTCGATGGCCGACAGCCGGTCCAGGGCCGGCGAGGGGTCGGGTTCCGGGGCCGGCGGCAGGCTGGCGAACAGGTCGCCCTGGCCCTCGGTGGCGACCTGGGCGTTCTCCAGTTCGACCAGTTTGCGCCGCGCGGCATTAACCACCGTGCCGGGCACGCCGGCCAGCTTGGCGACCTGAATGCCGTAGCTCTGCGAGGCCGGGCCGTCCTCGACGCTGTGCAGGAAGGTCAGGTTGCCGCCGCTCTCGACCGCGTCGAGGTGGACATTGGCGAGAGTGCGGTATTCGTGCGCCAGTTGGGTCAGCTCGAAGTAGTGGGTGGCGAACAGGGTATAGGCGCGCACCTTTTCGATCAGGTGGCGGGCCACCGACCAGGCGATGGAGACGCCGTCGAAGGTCGAGGTGCCGCGGCCGATCTCGTCCATCAGGATCAGGCTCTGTTCGGTGGCGTTGTTGAGTATCTGCGCCGTCTCGGTCATCTCGACCATGAAGGTGGAGCGGCCGCCGGCGAGGTCGTCGGAGGAACCGACCCGGGTGAAGATCTGGTCGACCGGCCCGATCACCGCCCGCTCGGCCGGTACGTAGAGGCCGCAGCAGGCGAGCAGGACGATCAGCGCGGCCTGGCGCATGTAGGTCGACTTGCCGCCCATGTTGGGGCCGGTGACCACCAGCATGCGCCGGGTCGGGTCGAATCGGAGGTCGTTGGCGATGAAGGCGTCGACCCGCGGCTCCACCACCGGATGGCGGCCGGCCGTGATCGCGATGCCCCAGTCTTCGCTGAACTCCGGCCGCACCAGGTTGCGCGCCACGGCCAGTTCCGCCTGGCCGGCGTGGATGTCGAGCGCGGCGACCGCCTGGGCCACCCGCTGGAGGTCGGCGATGTACGGCGCCAGGTCGTCGAGCAGGACTTCATAGAGCAGTTTTTCGCGGGCCAGGGCGCGCTCGGAGGCGGACAGGAACTTGTCCTCGAATTCCTTCAGCTCGGCGGTCAGGTAGCGCTCGACGTTCTTCAGGGTCTGTCGGCGGTGGTAGTCGGCCGGCACCTTGTCGGCCTGGGCGCGGCCGACCTCGATGTAGAAGCCGCTGACCCGGTTGTATTCGACCCGCAGGTTGGCGATCCCGGTGCGCTCGCGCTCGCGCGCCTCCAGGGCGATGAGGAAGTCGCCGCTGTTCGCTTGCAGGCCGCGCAGCTCGTCCAACTCGCTGTCGTAGCCGTCGGCGATGACGCCACCCTCGCGGATCACCGCGGCCGGTTCTTCGCGGATGGCGCAGCGCAACTGCTCGCCCGGCCCGGCCGGGAATTCCAGCCGGCCGGCCAGTTCGGCCAGTGCGTCGCCGGTCCCCGCGAGGGCGGCGCGCAGGGCCGGCATGAGGGCCAGGCTGTCGCGCAGGCCGGACAGGTCGCGCGGTCGCGCCGACCTGAGGGCGATGCGGGCGGCGATGCGTTCCAGGTCGGCCATGCCCTTCAATTCGCGGCGTACCCCGCGCGCCGACTCGGGTGTCTCGATCAGGGCGGCGATGGCGGACAGGCGGCTTTCCCGCCGGGCGCGCTCGCGCAGGGGGTGGTGCAGCCAGTGCTTGAGCAGGCGGCTGCCCATGCCGGTCTGGCAGCGGTCGAACTCGGAAAACAGGGTCGGCTCGGCTTCGCCACGCAGGGTCTCGGAGATCTCCAGGGTGCGTCGGGCGGCGGCATCCATCAGCACGTATTCGCTGTCCTGCTCCAGGGTCAGGCCGTTGACGTGGGGCAGGGTGGATTGCTGGGTATGGCGGGCGTAGTCGAGCAGCAGGCCGGCGGCAGTATGGATCAGCGGCTTGTCCTGGATGCCGTAGGCCGAAAGGTCATGGACGCCGAAGTGCTCGCAGAGCAGGCGGCTGCCGCGTTCGGCGTCGAACTGCCAGGCCGGCCGGCGGGTGAGCGCCGTCTTCGAACCGGTCAGGGCCGGGTCGCTGAAGTCGTCCGGCAGCAGGATTTCCGAGGGCATCAGGCGGACCAGTTCCGAGGCCAGTCGGCCCGGCTCGACCTGCTTGGCGGCTAGGCGGCCGGACGACAGGGTCAGCCAGGCCAGGGCCAGTTGGCCGCGCCCGGCGGCGATGGCCAGGATGACGGCATCGCGTTTGTCGTCCAGCAGTACGTCGTCGGTCAGGGTGCCGGGGGTGACGATGCGCACCACCCGGCGCTCGACCGGGCCCTTGCTGGCCTTGGGGTCGCCGATCTGCTCGCAGATCGCCACCGACTCGCCCTGGCGGACCAGCCGCGCCAGATACTGCTCGGCGGCGTGGTAGGGCACGCCGGCCATCCGGATCGGCTGCCCGGCCGACTGGCCGCGCGTGGTCAGGGTGATGTCGAGCAGGCGGGCGGCGCGTTCGGCGTCGTCGTGGAACAGCTCGTAGAAGTCCCCCATGCGGTAGAACACCAGCATGTCCGGATGCGCCGCCTTGATGCGCAGGTACTGCTGCATCATCGGCGTGTGGAGTGCGAGGTCGGCGGTCAAGGTCGGGGAGGGTGAAGGGGGCAGGCGATTTTACCGTCGGATGTCCGCCCGGCATAAGGACTCTTGGTCCTTTTGGACGATGACATGGCCAAGGTTCGGCTATATCCTAGGTGAAAATACCACTGTCGCCAGGGATCCCCGCACATGATGATTCGCCTAGCCTTTGCCAGTCTCGTTTCGGCGTTCAGCCTGGTGGCCGCCGCCCCGGCGCTTGCCGCCAGCAACGCGGATCGGCTGCATCAGGTTGCCGGTTCTGCCGCCGAGTTCGACAAGGCCCGCCTGGCCGGCCAGAAGGCCGCCTACTTCTGCGCCAACTGCCACGGCCAGGATGGCAACAAGCCGTTGATGCCGGATTATCCGAAGATTGCCGGCCAGAACAAGGCTTACATCGAGAAGCAAATGCACGACATCAAGAGCGGCGCCCGTGCCAACGGCAACAGTGCGGCGATGAAGGGCGTGATGGTGCTGGTCAGCGATGCGGACATCAAGGATCTGGCCGAATATGTTTCCAAGATGAAGCCCTGATTCAGAGATAGTCTGAAAACTGGAATAATTTTGTAGGAATTGATGTAAGTCAATGCCACTAAGTGGCGGAAGTCAGTAGTATGGCTCAGTCGCAGGAAGATGACGCCAAACGGAAGCTGGGCGAATTAGGGTAGGCTCCTGGCGTTCGCATCAATTTTGAGCATATTTTTTAATTCGTTATTGAAGAGGTAATGCATATGAAGAAAACACTAGTTGCTGCGCTCGCCATGGCTGCGCTGATTTCCGCCCCGGTATTTGCCGGCCCACCCGCTCCGAAAAAGGGGGGGATCGAGACAGCGGATTACAAATGGAACGCCCAGGAAGGCGAAAAGATCGAAGCCTTGCATAAGAAGGGCAATGTGAAAAACGGCCAGGAGGCCTACGAGGTTTGCGGCGCTTGCCATTTGCCGAGCGGCGCCGGGCGTCCCGATGGCACCTTCCCGCAACTGGCCGGGCAACACGCCACCGTGATTATCAAGCAGATCGCCGACATTCGCGCCGGACTGCGCGACAACCCGACCATGTATCCTTTCGCGGTAACGCTGAGCGATGCTCAGGAACTAGCTGACGTGGCCGCCTACATTCAAACCCTGTGCATTCCTACCGATCATGGCAAGGGCAAGGGCGATGCAGCGTTGCTGAAGCAGGGTGCCGATCTTTACGCCAAGGAATGTGTGTCTTGCCACGGCAAGAACGGAGAGGGCGACAGCGCCAAGTTCTACCCGGTGCTCGCCGGCCAGCATTACAAGTATTTGCTGCGCCAGGTCACCGAGATTCGCGACGGCAAGCGTCGCAACGCCAACCCGGATATGGTCAAGATCGTGAAGAAATATAACGATCAACAACTGGATGCGGTGGTGGAATATATGTCCAGTATCACCATGCCCGGCTCGATGTGCAAAGCTGGCGCCAAGAAGAAGTAATTTCACAGCAGTGGCGTACAAAGAGTTGCAGCGCATTGTCGGCTGCAACTCTTTTTCCCGAAGAAACATCAGTAATTGCTAACGTAGTAATATGCGTTCGAATCCGTGAACTCAAATGAATTTGCGCGCTCCAATCGGACGCGCAATGCAATTTGCCTAACTCAGGAATGGTCAAGAAATGAATACCCAAAAGCAGAATTTGATGGTCAGAGGGCTGACTTTGTTGGCGTTGGTGCTGATGATCGCAGCCTATTTTTCCCCGATCTGGTGGGTGTCGCTGACAGCGCCGAACTATCCCAAGGAAGCCTTTCCCGACGGTATCCGTATTCATTTCCATTTCAACGGCGTATTCAATGGTTGCAAAGTCGCCGGCGCGGGTACCCGCTTAGGTAGCGAAACCATGCAAGCCGACATGGGCGAGGACACCGAGCGCTACAATCCGATTCTGGATAAGAACAAAGATATGAACAAGGATGCCAAGGGCCTGGATTGCGTTCATGAAATGAATACTATCAACCACTATGTGGGGATGTATCCGATCGACACCGGCTCCCCGGTGGAATTGCGTTTGTCCAAGTTTATTTTCGGCTGGTTTGCCGTGATGCTGCTGGGCTTCATGGCGACGCAGCGCAAGAATCAATTGATGATCCTGGGTGCCGGGTTTGCGGCGGTGGCCGTTTGGATGGTGGTCGATCAGATCGTCATGGGGCAATTGGCCGCTTTCGCCGACCATTATCACCATGAAGCGAGCACCTTTTTTAACCAGCCTGAAGTATTGGATCGCTGGGAAGCCAATTTGATCATGGCGACCAAGGCGTCGATAGCCGGGATAGTCGTGGCGATGGCGATCATCATGCTGGGGGTATGGAAAATCCGCAGTTTCTCGCTGCTGCTGGTCTTGGTTCCCGCAATGTTGCCGGTATTCTTTGTGCTGGATTATGCCGGCTGGTTGTGGTTCTTTGGGCACAATCTGCACCCGTGGGGCGCATTTACCGTCAAACCTTTCATGCCGACGGTGTTCGGTGAAGGCAAGGTGGCGCAATTCGCCACCTACTCCTATCCCTATTACGGTTATGCCATGCTAATCGGCTCATCGATGGCAGCGTTGTTGGCATTGCTGATTCGCCGTAAGCAGATGCGCGAACAAGGATGATTTTGGCGATGAGCGGATACCGGCGGCTCATCGTCGCCGCTGTGTTGTTTGCGTGGTCCGGACCGCTGCTGGCAATTGGCGAAGGTGCCGGGAGTGCCCCGGATTTGAGCACGGCGCCGCGTGTGACCGTGGACTCGCCGACGCGGATAATACCGCTACGCGACCGGGATAAGCGCATCCACGGCTTGACACCGTTTCAGCAGTTGGTGGATGCGGCTCCAGCCGGCTCCGTCCTGCGTCCCAAGCCCGGCAGCTACGCCGGACCGGTGCACCTGACCAAACCGCTGCTTATCGACGGCGGCGGCAAGGTGACCATCGACGGCGGCGACCAGGGGACGGTGTTCGTGCTGGAAACCAGCAACGCCACGTTGCGCGGCATGCACCTCACCGGTTCGGGTTCCTCCTTCGATACCGACGACGCCTGTCTCAATGTGCGCGGCAACAACAACACGATAGAAGCTATCGTGATCGACAACTGCCTGTTCGGGATCGATCTCAAACAGTCCAACAACAACACCGTGCGCGGCAATCGCGTGCGTTCCAAGGTGGCTGAACTGGGGGTGCGCGGCGACGGCTTGCGCCTGTGGTACAGCATGAACAACCGCATTGAGGGAAATACCGTGGTGGACTCGCGCGACATGGTGGCGTGGTACTCCAACAACAACCTGTTTCTCAGCAATCATGGCGCGCGCAGCCGCTATTCGATTCATTTCATGTTCGCCAACGACAACGTCGTGGAAGGCAACCAGTTTTACGATAACGCGGTCGGCGTCTACCTGATGTATACCGAAAACATCACGCTGCGCAACAATATCATTTCCCACTCCAACGGCCCTACCGGCATGGGGATCGGCTTCAAGGAATCGAGTGCCACGCTGCTCGAAAACAACGAGATTATTTATAACGCACTGGGGCTATCCGCCGATTTATCGCCGTTCCAGCCCGGCACCAAGATCATCCTGAAGAACAACCGAATTGCTTACAGCGGCATTGCCATCAATTTCAACAGCAGTCTCGAAGGTTACGAGGTGACCGGGAATATTTTCGAGGGCAACATCACCAATCTGGCGGTGGGGGCGGGCGGCAATGCGCGCCTGGATGTCTGGCGCGGCAACTATTGGGACGATTATCAGGGCTTTGACCGCAATAGCGACGGCATCGGCGACACGCCTTACGATCTTTATGCCTATACTGATCGCATCTGGATGGAGATTCCGGCGGCACGCTTTTTCAAGAATGCACCGATGATGGAAACCCTGGATTTTCTCGAACGGCTTGCGCCGTTCTCCAGCCCGGATCTGATTTTGCGCGACGAAAAGCCATTGTTTAACCGACCGACGAGGGCTAACAAATGACTAACGAAAATAAACCGTCAGTTCCCCCGGTACATCCCACGATAAACCGAAAGCGTCTGGAAGAGCGCCGCAAATTCCTGCGCACCGCCGTGCTGGCGGCCGTGTCGCTGGGTGTGCCGCTAATCGGCTTTACGCCAGCGGCGCGTGGCTGGACGCCGCTGTTGCGTCCGCCCGGCGCACTGGACGAGCACGATTTCCTGTCTTCCTGCATCAAATGCGGACAATGCGTGCAGGTGTGTCCGGTGGCGGCGATCAAGCTTGGCGATATAGATCATGGCTTCGGCATCGGCGTACCCTATATCGACTCGCGCAACCAGGCCTGCGATTTTTCCTGTGATGCAGTGCAGTGCATCCTGGCCTGCCCGACCGGCGCCCTATCCTATAAAAAACCGCTGTTCCTGGCGGTGCGCAAGGGGGCCGCGGTCGCCAATCCGCCTATCCTGTTGGCCAAGGAAAAAGATGCCGAGCCGACCCTCAATCTCAAGGAGCGTTGCGGCCTGGCCGTGTTGACGCGTCCCGATGCCTGCCTGGCAAGGCAGGGTAAGGGTTTCAAGGGCGCCGCGCGCGGCAGCGACTTCAAGGGGGAGCTGCGCTTCCCCGCAGTGGATCGCTGGAAGCCGATACCACTCAGGGATCACCCTTTCGATCTGCAATTGTGCGACCTGTGCGTGCGCACCTGCCCGATCAAGGGCGCGATTTCGATGGAAGAGGAAATCGGCAAGGATGGCATTAAACGCATGACTCCGGTGGTGCATGAACCTTGCGTCGGCTGCGGGGTGTGCGAAATGGTGTGTCCGCCCGAACCCGCGGCCATCGTGATCGAAGCCCGCAAAACCTGGGGGGAGGCATAATCATGAGTAAATATTCCGAATCCCTGGCGATTCTGTTGGGCCGCGAGCCGCGCAAGCCGGAAAAATTCAGCGAGGCCGCACGACAAGTCCACGAACTCAAACGCGTGGAGAAAGTCGATTGGGAAGCGCAGAAGGAACACGCACGCGCCCATCGCGCCCAGGGCCAGCCATGGCGCAACCGACGCTGGACCTTCCTGATTGCGATCAACCTGCTGTTCGTGGTGTCGTACTGGCTCGACATCCAGATCCTGGAAGGCGCCTTGACCGCCTCGCGCCTGCTGGGTTTCCACATGATCGACGTGAATTCCGCGTTGCAAGTCATGCTGGCGCACAAGCACATCATCAACAACCTGATCATCGGCACCGGAACGGTGGTGGTGTTGTGGCTGCTTTTCGGCGGGCGCACTTTCTGTTCCTGGGTATGCCCCTACCACTTGGTGGCCGAATGGGCGGAGAAGCTGCACCTCTACCTGGTGGACAAGAAAATCGTCACCGACCACACCTTCCATCGCGGCGTCAGAACGGTGTTGTGGGTTGTATTCGGGGCTATGGCCTGGATCACCGGTTACACCGTGTTCGAAACCGTCTCGCCGACGGGCATCCTGTCGCGTGCCATGATTTACGGGCCGGGGCTGGCGCTGGGCTGGGTGGCTCTGCTGCTGGCTTTTGAGATATTCTACTCGCGCCGCGGCTGGTGCCGGTATGTCTGCCCGATCGGCCTGACCTACGGCTTCGTTGGCGCGTTTTCGCCGGTGCGCATCCGATACGACCTCAATCATTGCTTTCACGAGGGCGATTGCCGCAAAGTGTGCGAAGTGCCGCACG
>CALMWM010000218.1 GCA_937873435.1 uncultured Gallionellaceae bacterium | reverse complement strand
TGGACGCCATCCTTCCCGAACGGGTCAGGATCATCGCGCTTTCCCTCGATACCTTTGTCGCGGAAAATGCCAAAACCGCACGCCATGTTCTCAAGCGTTATGGCATCGCCAGGCCCTTGCAGGAAATCACCATTGCCACCCTGGACGAACATACGCCACAAGAAAAGATCAAGGAACTGCTAGCACCGTTACTTGCCGGAAAGGATGTCGGATTAATGTCCGAAGCCGGCTGCCCCGCCGTTGCAGACCCCGGCGCGCAACTAGTGCAACTGGCACATGAAAAAAGTATCCGGGTAGTACCGCTGGTCGGCCCCTCCTCCCTCCTCTTGGCGCTGATGGGTTCGGGCTTGAACGGTCAATCCTTCGTTTTCCATGGCTACCTGCCGGCCAACCACGAAGCTCGGGTAAAAAAATTGGCGGAAATCGAAAAAGAAAGCCGCTTACGCCGTCAGACCCAGCTGTTCATTGAAGCCCCCTACCGCAACCAGCAGATGCTCGATGACATTTTCATCGCCTGCCACCCGGAAACACGGCTCTGCCTAGCCACCGACCTCACGCAATCCAGCGAAAGCATCCTCACACGCAAAGTCAGTGCCTGGAAGAAAAAGCCGCCGGAAATCCATAAGAAACCAACGATCTTTTTACTTTATGCCAGTTAGCAAACCTCTTGGCTGGTGCTTAGATAATACCTTCACATTTTTTCGGGCATAAATGCCATTAAAAATGGTTGCAAATAGTTCTCATCAATACAATAATAAGAACCATTCTCAAACAATACCTGCAAAATCATGTTAAGCACTATCGAACTGTCTGACCTCAAGCCCGGTGAAATTGCGACCATCTCTTCAGTACACGCCGACAGAAGCTTATATTACCGCTTGGCAGCCCTCGGTTTCCGCGTTGGTAAGCGCATTGAGGTCATTCGCCATGCAAAGTTCTCCGGCCCGATGCAAGTTCGCATAGGAACGACAGACATCATGCTGCGTCGCACGGAAGCAGAAAAAATCAGCGTTTTAGCGAGTTAATCCGTTCACATGAAACGCGTAGCGCTGCTAGGCATGCCGAACACCGGCAAGTCTACATTTTACAATCGTATTACCGGGGCTTCCGCCCGTGTCGGCAATTGGCCAGGGGTAACCGTCGATTTGATGAGCGCAAGATTGCTGCTCGGCGGCGACATGGTGGAACTAGTCGATTTGCCCGGCATCTATGATCTGCATGGGTTTTCAGACGATGAGCAGGTGGTTCGTCATTTTCTAGAGAATACCCTGGTCGACCTCGTCATCATCATTCTGAACACGACCCAAATCGAACGCCAATTAAGTCTTGCCCTGCAACTCAAAGCATTGAATCTTCCGTGCGTATTGTTGCTCAACATGGCCGATGAGGCGAAGAAATTCGGCATCACCGTTGACCTCGAAAAAATGTCGTCGCAACTCGGTTTTCCTGTCGGCCTGCTCAGTGCAAAATATGGCAACGGCTATCAGGAAGCCCAGCAGATTATTACTGGGGCATTGACTCGTAGCCAACCGGTACAGGTTGAAGACTTACGTGAAATGCTCGCTCCCGACGACCAGATCGAAAGCGGTATGGATGCGATTCTTAAACACGCCGTACAGGTACCGGCGCAATTATCGGACAACCTGACGGAACGCTTGGACAAGGTCGTGCTTCATCCTTGGCTAGGATTGCCGTTATTTTTTTTGGTCATGTATATCCTGTTCCAAGCCATTTTCCTGCTTGGCAAGCCCTTACAGGACGGCGTTGCCTGGCTGCTCGAAGCATTCAGGAGCAACGCCCTAGAACCCTTGCTCGCGCCGCTTCCCATCTGGCTGCACGGCTTACTGATAGATGGCATTTACAACGGCGTCGGTACAGTTGCCACCTTTGTACCGATCATCATTCTGTTTTTTCTGTTTATGGCGGTGGTGGAAGATACCGGCTATTTGTCGCGCGCGGCCTTCCTGATGGACGCGCTGATGTCGCGCCTGGGATTGGATGGGCGCAGTTTCGTGATGATGCTGCTCGGATTCGGTTGCAACGTGCCGGCGCTGATGGGCACCAGAGTAATGCGTTCACAGTCGTTGCGCCTGCTTTCCATGCTGGTGATCCCTTTTTCGTTGTGCTCGGCGCGTTTGCAGGTATTCGTCTTCGTCACCACCGCCATTTTCAGCGCTAAAGCCGCGCCCTTGGTGCTATTCAGTCTGTATCTGTTCAGCTTCGCGATGGCACTGGGCACCGCCCTGCTCTTCAAACGCCGCTTCGCCAACAACGAACCTTTCATCCTCGAACTGCCGCCCTATCGTTTACCGACGCTGCGGCAAATGATTCTACGTGGTTGGCATGAAGTTCGGCATTTTCTTGACCGCGCCAGCAAGCTGATTGTCGCCGGCGTGGTACTGGTGTGGATATTGACGCATTTCCCCCAAGGTGCACTGGCCGGCAGCAGCGATACTTGGGCCGGCATGATCGGACATGCGATGGCGCCGATTCTCGATCCTATAGGGATCAATCAACAATTGGCAATT
>CALMWM010000217.1 GCA_937873435.1 uncultured Gallionellaceae bacterium | reverse complement strand
GCGGCGCGGCCACGCACGGCCCGACGATCACCGCGGACAACGCGCCCATCGCGAACACCCCGGCCAGGTTGCCGCCCTTAATCTGGTTGGCCTCCTTGTTGAACCAGCTCTGGATGAAGTTAGGCATTTGCAGCTCGTAAAAACCGAACATCGAAAAAGCCAGCACCACGAAAATCAGCGCAAAAGCACCCAGCGCCCAGGGATTTTGCAAGGCGTTGGAAATCAGCGCGCCGGACAGCCCGGCAGCTACCCCGGCCAGCGCGTAGGTGATGGCCATGCCCAGCACGTAGGCGAGGGACAGTGCGAAGGTGCGTCCCTTGGTAAGATGCTGGCCGTGGCCGACGATGATGCCGGAAAGGATCGGGATCATCGGAAACACGCAAGGCGTCAGCGCGAGCAACAGGCCGAACCCGAAGAAGCTGGCGATCACCAGCCAGAAACTGCCGCCCTTGAACAAGGCGGCGATGCGCGATGAATCGTCGGCGGCAGGTGCGGTAACAGCGGCACTGGCGGCGGGCGCCGGGGGCTGGAATGCGGCCTTGGCTGCCGGCTTTTCCAGCGCAGCCGCCGCTTCGGGTGCCGGCTCGGGCGGTGGCGCGCTGACGACCGGCGGCGCAGCGGGCAGCGTCAACTTGAAAGTCTTGGCTTGCGGCGGGTAGCAAATGCCTTTTTCGCTGCACCCCTGGAATGCAGCGGTCAACGCAATGGTTTTGGCTTTCTCTTCGCCCCCCTTGAGGGTAAGGACTACTTGAAAGGGTTTGTGGTACACCTCGGTCTTGCCGAAATTGGGGTCGCTCTTGGTTTCGCTGGGCGGCAGTTCCACCTGGTCGATGACCGTCGAGTTGCCGTTCTTGAGCGTGAACTTGATCTTGTCGCGATACAGGTAATGGCCTTCCGCGATTTCAAAATCGACCAGTAGCGTGTGGATATCCCTGGCCTTGACGAATACCGGGAAGGCCTGTTCCACCGGCAGGAATTCGGATGCCGTCCCGGCCAGCCCGCTGCCGAGCTGGCGCATCGCCGCGAACATCTTGTTGGCAGGGCTGGCGGCAGCTTCCTCGGCAGCCTTGGCGGCAGGCAGGGTGATCTTCGCGGTTTGCGTCAGCGGCGGGTAACACACGCCGACATCGGCGCAGCCCTGCGCCACGGCTTTCAAGGTCAAGCTGGATGCGCTGCTGGCGCGGGTCAGCGGAATCTTGATGACGACTTCGTGGCGATAGGTTTCCACCTTGCCGAAATATTCGTCCTGTTTGACCTTGCCGGGGGGAATTTGCGGTGCGCCCAGCGTGAAATCGGCGGCTGGCTCGGCACTGAACTTGAACTTGTCGCGGTACAGGTAATAGCCCTCGGCAATCTGGTAGCGCACTTCCAGCGTGCTGGCGTCGAGGCTGCGCGCCGTGAAGTGGAAAGCCTGCTCGGCGTCCAGCAGCTCGGCATCGCCGGCATGGGCGCAAAGGGAAATCAGGAACAGAACAACGGTCAGAATACGCATAAAGGTCATTTCTCCGGCGAGCAGGTTTCGGCGGCTACCCAGTCGAGATAGGCGGGCAGCCCGGCCTCGATTGGGACAGCGACGATTTCGGGAAGTTCGTAAGGATGTTGGGCGCGGATGGCTTGCTCCACCTTGCCGTAATGCACGCGCAATGTTTTAATCAACAGCGGAATTTCCTGGGCGTTCTCGATTTTGCCCTGCCAACGGTAGATGGAAGTACACGGGGCAAGGACATTGACGCAGGCCGCCAGCCGCTCGCCGATCAGACTCTCGGCCAGACGCGCGGCGCTCTGCGGGTCGGGCAAATTGGTGAGGACGAGAATGGCTTCACTGCTCATTGGTTTTGAATACCCTGTTTGAGGATAGCGTACATGCGCGGCTTATTGATTCTGGCTATTTTACTGTCTTTTCCGGTTTTGGAAATTTTTACCTTGGTGCAAATCGCCGACCTGGTCGGCTGGTGGCTGCTGGCCTGGCTGCTGCTGGCCGCGGTGGCCGGCAGCCTGCTGCTGCGCGATGCCGGCACCGATGCGCCAGCACGGCTGCTGCTGGCGCTGCAATCCGGCCAGTCGCTGGGCGCCTCCTTGTGGTATGGATTCATCCCGCCGATTGCCGGTATGCTGCTGATTTTCCCCGGCGTGATCAGCGACATCATCGCATTGATCCTGCTGCTGTTGCCCATTTCCCGCCGCCAAAGCAGCGCCCCCCCGCCCGATGACGGCGTGATCGAAGGCGAGTGGCACAAACTTGACGAACCGCGTGACCGCCTTCAATAATTCGTGCGGCCAGCCTAATTTTCAGGAGAAACGACCGATGACTTTCAAGATCACCACCAGCCCCGGCGGCCATGCGTTCGCGGCAGACGCCGGAGAAACCATCCTGGAAGCGGCGTTGCGCGACGGCGTCACCCTGCCCTACGGCTGCCGCAACGGCGCGTGCGGCGCCTGCAAGGGGAAAGTGCTGGAAGGTGGGATCGAACACGGCGCATTCCAGGAACATGCGCTGAGCGAAGCCGACCGGGCTGCCGGCCTGACCTTGTTCTGCTGCGCCAAACCGACCAGCGACGTCACCATCGAGGTACGCGAAATCGGCGCCACCAAGGACATCCCGGTCAAGGCCATGCCGTGCCGCGTCGAGAAAATTGAAAAACCCGCTCCCGACGTGGCGATCCTGCGTCTGAAACTGCCCGCCGGCGAACGTCTCCAGTTCCTCGCCGGCCAGTATGTCGAAATCCTTCTCAAGGACGGCAAGCGCCGCGCCTTTTCGTTGGCGAATGCGCCCCACGACGATGAATTCCTGCAACTGCATATCCGCCACGTAGCGGGCGGCCTGTTCACCGATTTCGTATTCAACGAACTGAAGGAAAAAGCCATCCTGCGCTTCGAAGGACCGCACGGCACCTTCTTCCTGCGCGAGGACAGCGACAAACCGCTAGTGCTGGTCGCCAGCGGCACCGGCTTCGCCCCGCTCAAATCCATCGTCGAACACGCCTTCCACAACCGCCACCAGCGCCCGATGACGCTCTATTGGGGAGCCCGTACCGCCCGCGACCTGTACCTGGCCGAGCTGGCGCAAGGCTGGGCCGAGCAACACGCCGATTTCAAATTTATCCCGGTAATCTCCGAACCGCAAGCCGGCGACGGCTGGCAAGGCCGAACCGGCTTTGTGCACCAGGCGGTGCTCGACGATTTCACCGATCTGAGCGGCGTCCAGATATACGCCTGCGGCGCGCCGGCGATGGTCGCCGCCGCGCGCGAATCCTTCACCGCCCAGCGCGGCCTGCCGCAAGAAGAGTTTTTCTCGGATGCCTTTACCCTGGCGGGAGCGGACAAATAGGATAGAGTTCTGCGCTGCTTGGTCTAGCGTTCGTCAATGGTTGGGTTTCCTGCGCCAAGGCGCTAGACAAGCGGATAGCACGCATGTACATTAACACGTACATATAAGGAGCCCTCCTAATGGATGCGATTACCTACACCACGGTTCGCGCAAACCTCGCCAGCGCCATGGACCGTGTTTGCAACGACCACGAAGCCCTGATCATTACCCGCAACGGCGAACAATCCGTTGTGATGCTCTCGCTCGAAGACTACAACGCGCTGGAGGAAACCGCCTACCTCTTGCGCACGCCCGCCAACGCCAAACGACTTCTTGCAGCAGCCGCGCAATTGAATGCAGGCAAGGGGGTTGAGCGGAAGCTGGGCAAGTGAAACTGATCTTCGCCGACGAGGCATGGGAAGACTACCTGTATTGGCAAAAGCAGGACAAACGCATGGTCGAGCGAATCAACAAGCTGATACAGGAAACACAACGCGCCCCCTTCGCCGGAGTAGGCAAACCCGAACCGTTGAAACATGCCCTTTCGGGATTCTGGTCACGCCGGATAAGCGACGAGCACCGCATGGTGTACCGCGTTGAAGACGACGCACTAATGATCGCCCAGCTGCGCTTCCATTACTGATGGATGTAGCAGGCCATGCTTGCCGCTTCCGGCTTTCACGCAACCCGAATGTAGGTTGGGTTAGCGGAATTATCGCGTAACCCAACAAACCCATAACATTCAAGACCGGTGTTTAGCTATGGAAGATTAGGCTTGTTGGGTTACGGCCTGGCAGCCTAACCCAACCTACATGAATGCTTGGCGCAGGAAGAATTTTTCGTGGACGCCTTGCCTTTGCGAATGCACGAAAGGTGCGAAGTTCACGGTAGGTATCAGAAATGCCGTTCAGAACCCTTGAAACAGAAAATACAGCGCACCGGTTATCGCCACCTGCTCGTGGGCCAGCGACTGCACCGGCTGCCTAAGCAGCCGCAACGGCACCGCAGCGAGTTTTGGGGTTTCCAGCAAACAAGCGATGCCTTCGATCTCGAAAACCGGGGTCAAGCGCTGCGGAATCTGGCTGGAGGGAAATCGGTCGCGGCGGCGCAAGGGTACAACCACCCGGGTGTCCAAACCCTGCAACAGATCGCTTTGCACATCCAGCAAAAAGGGCACGTCGGCAGCATGAGCGCCGCTGTTGCGAAAGACCTCAAAGCGCGCCATCTCAGAACGTCCGCCACGCTTCCAATGGTAGCCCTTCGCTTGCCACGCCGGCGTTGTAGGCTGCGATAAACTCGGCGTTCTCGGCCTCCCAGCGCCGCTCCTGTTCCCGCCTGACCATATCCCGCAAAAACTGGTCGCAGGCTTGGGAAACATTGATTCCCAAAGCCTTCGCATCGGCCAATACATCGGCAGACAGGGTGATGTTGGTGGCTTTCTTGGGGGCGGAAACAGTGCGGGGCATATCGACCTCTTTGGTGTGTTGCCTGAGTATGCGCATACTATAGCATCATAAAAAACATTGGCGGATATTTTACGTGCGCTTCATGATCGGCAAAGCTGCGGTGGTTCGGCTGCGACGGGTTTCCCCCTGTTCGCCGAGTAGCGCAGGCAAACCGGGGAGAAGTCGGCGAGGAGTGTCTGTACGCTAAGCGCTCAGAACCATGCGGCGCAAAGCCCTTCCGGGATTGCGCCTTACGCGCGTTTCCTAAATGCATTTACTACCAATGCGACTATGTACGCTTGCAGAAAAACAGCAAACCAAGCGGCTGGCAAATAGGCAACGTTGGTTTTGAAGAGGGATACGGCGGCCATTCCGGCAATCCATGCCCCTCCAGTGAATGGAACAACTGCCACTATGCATAGCAAGGAAATGTACGGAATGCCTGCTCCAAGAAATATTAGTGAATACAAGAACACCCAGAGAGTGTGCTTCTTTGACAGGTAAATCGAAGTTGCCATTGTTGGACTCGAATCCCTAACAGGTTTATAACACTCCGCCTTGATTTGTTGACCAAATGTCGCGACAGGGAGGTCGCTCACACAACTTTAATTCACCGCCAAATTCAATCCCAACCGGTACTGTTCTCGTGCCTCTTCCTCGCGCCCGATTTTTTCCAGCAGCTGCGCCAGTGCAAGATGGGTTTCGGCGCGCCGTTCGATGCTGAGGCTGGCTTCCAGGTAACTCTGCGCCTTGCCCCACAGCTCGCGCTGGGTGCATAAACGCCCCAGCGTGAGCAGCAGCGCGGCGTCCTGGGGATGTTGCTTGATCCAGTTTTCGGCGCGTTCGATCTGTTTCAGGACGTCGCCCCGGCACTCGGCGTAGAGCCGCACCAGGTCGCTGTCCCAGTGTTTTTCCAGGCTGTCGGTAACGATCTCCATCGCCGCGGGACATTCGCCGAAGGCCAGGAACTGGCGCGCGGCGGCCAGGGCGATCTTGCTGTCGGTACGGTCGGCGGCCGGGATCTTGCGCCAGTATTCCTTGAGCGTGGCGATATCCGGCAAACGATTCTTGAGATTTTCCTGGTGCGCGTTGATCTTGAGCTGGGTGGCGTAGACGGGCTCGATGGCCTCCTTCTTTTCCAGCTTGGCGATCAATTCCAAGACCTTTCCCCAGTTTTTCGCCTGTTGCTGCGCGCTCAATTCGAGGCGCACCGCGCCGGTCAGGCGCGCCACGCCGTGCAGGCGTTTCAATACGGTCAACGCTTCCTGGTGGCGGCGCTGGGAGAGCAGTAATTCGGCTTCGGTCATCAAGCGGGCGGCGTCCTGCTCGGGAGCAAGGCGCTCGGCTTGCAGCAGGTAGCTGTCGCGCCGCGCGTAATCTTTCATCTTGTGCGCGGAGCGGGCGGCGAGCAGGGCGCCGACGGCGGCGAATTCGGGCAGATCGAAGGCGGCGACGGCAAGTTTCTCGGCCTTGCCGTAACGCCCTTCATGGTAGGCCAGCAGCGCTTCCATGATGGCGGCGCGCGCCCGGTCGCGCTTGCGTTCCAAGCGGAAGGTGCGCACGTAGGAAGGCAGGTTGAGGGTATGGAAAAGCAGGCGCAGCAGCCCGTAACCCGCTGCCAGCATCGCCAGCATCATGGTGATCAACAGGTTGAGGGAGAGCTCGGCGCGGTAGGGCGGATACACCAGCAGCGCGTAGCCGGCGTTGTGCTTGGCCGCCAGAGTGAGCGCCACGGCCAGGCCGAAAATGGCCAATATCCAGAACAAGATCCTCACCGGTTACCCCTGTCGCGCGTCAGACGGAATTTTTTCGCGGCGTTGAGGCTGGCCGAAATATCCGGCAAATCGATCGCCACGCTGCTGGACGACAACACCTTCATAGCCACCAAGGCGCTCTTGACGTTTTTTGCCTTGAGATCGAAGTAGCGCCGCAGCCATATTTCCGCCACCTTCAGGTCGGACTTGTAGCCGGTCTCGTCGTGACGCAGCACGGCGAGACGCGCCGAGAGCAGGCGCAGCTTGAGGTTCTCGCGCAGGAAGTAAGCCTGGCTGGGAGCCAGCAGCGGCGCCTCGGGATTTTCCAGGTTCTGGATGCGCACCAGTTGCTTCATGTCCTGCCAGATTTCGCGCGTTAGCTTCGCCCACAGGTTGTCGTCCGGACGCGCCTTGGATGGTGCGCGCTCGGCCGGCGTTTCTTCGCCGATCAGCAGCGGCAAGTCGTCGATCTCCGCGATCAGGCCGTCGAGCTTCATCGTGTAGCCGGCCACATCCACCAGCGGCAGCGCTTGCAGACGCTGAATGTCCTGGTTGATGGCCTTGCGCAGGGAAATGAACTGGGCGTTATCGTGGCGCTGCAAACGGCTGTCGGCGGTTTGCAGGGCGGCCAGCGCCGCTTTGGCGTCGCCCGCCAGTTGCAGTTGCTGGCTGGCGGTCAGGAGGATTTGCTCGATTTCAGTCAGCACCCACTCGTCGCGGTTGCGCGACAGATCCTGATACATGGCCTCCAGGGCTACTTGCTGGTTTTGCGATTCAGCCAGTTTTTGTTCCAGCAGCCCGACTTTGCCCAGCGCCTGCTTGATATCTTCGCGCGCCTGGCCGATGACGATGGCGTTTTCCTTGCTGCGGCTATCGAATTCGCCCAGCCGCTCGCCGACGATCTGTTCCAGCGCATGGATCTGCCGGCTGCTGTCGAACCATTGCCAGCCGACCAGCGTCAGCGCCAGCACGGCTGCGGCAAGCGCGGGGTCGATGCGATGCCGGCTGGCGGCTGGGGGGCTTTCAGGCGCAGCGGCGCCTGGCGCCTCGGCCTGTGTTTGCGGCATTGCCGCGGATTCCGGCGAAGTTTCGCTGTTCATTCTTGTTTCTCTCGGTTACGCCATTCGATCAAACCATCAACCAGGCCTTCGTCACCCGCTCCGGTGACATGGATGTTTTCCCACCCCAGCTCCCCGGCAACCGCCGCAATGCGCGGATGCAGCGCGAACAGCGGCGTACGTTTCAGCCAGCCCCAAGCCGGCTCGCCGAGCATGTCGCGAAGGTTGCGCGCGCTCTCGGCGCTGGTTACCGTGACTGCGGCAATTTTTCCCTGTTCGCCCAGAGCTTGCAGGGGGGCCGGATCACTCTCCGGCTTGCGGCGGCGGTAACACTCCGCGTAAGTCACCGCGGCGCCGCGCCGGGTCAATTCCTCGGCAAGGGTTTCGCGCCCGCCTTCGCCGCGAAAAATCACGATGCGCCGACCGCCGACCTTTTGCAGTTCCGGCAACGCCAACAGCGCTTCGCTATCGTTGCCCTGCGCGGCCACCAGCACCTCGGCGACGCCGCGCTGTCTTAGCGCGTTGGCACTGCCCTGGCCGACTGCGGCGACCTTCAGCGCCGCTGGCAACTCCCGTCGCGAGCGGATCAGCGCCAGGCCTTTTTCGACCGCGTTGGGGCTGATGAACACCGCCAGGTCGAAGCCTTCCAGTTGGTCAATGATAGCGTAAAGCGGCGCACTATCGGCAACCCCGGCGATTTCCAGGGTGGGAAACAGGATCGCTTCGCCGCCCGCCGCGCGGATCAGTTCCGCCAGTTTGCCGTTCATCTGC
>CALMWM010000216.1 GCA_937873435.1 uncultured Gallionellaceae bacterium | reverse complement strand
GCCGACTGGCGCGATTTCTTCGCGTGCCGGACGGTGCGCCTGGCTACCATCCTGTTCCTGCTGAGCTTGTTCCTGCACACCTGGGTCGGCGTGCGCGACATCCTGATGGACTACCTCAAACCCGTTTCCATCCGCCTCACCGCGGAAGTGCTGACCATCCTCGCACTGATCGCCTACGCGGCCTGGAGCATCCAAATCCTGTGGGGGATCCAATAATGGCCATCGCCAAGCGCACCTTCGACGCAGTCATCGTGGGCGGGGGCGGCGCCGGGCTGCGTGCCGCGCTGCAACTGGCCGAGGCCAATCTCAAGGTGGCGGTAGTGTCCAAGGTGTTCCCCACCCGTTCCCACACTGTTTCGGCGCAGGGCGGGATCGCCGCCTCGCTCGGCAATGTTTCCTCGGACAGCTGGCACTGGCACATGTACGACACCGTCAAGGGCTCCGATTATCTCGGCGACCAGGACGCTATCGAATTCATGTGCCGCTCGGCCAACGAAGCGGTAATCGAACTGGAACACTACGGGATGCCCTTCGATCGCCTCGACAACGGCAAGATCTACCAGCGCCCGTTCGGCGGGATGACCCAGAATTACGGCGGCGCGCACGCCATCCGCACTTGCGCCGCCGCCGACCGCACCGGCCCTGCGATGCTGCACACCCTGTACCAGCGCAACATTGCCGCCAAGACGCACTTCTTCGAGGAATATTTCGCCGTCGACCTGGTCACCGATACGGACGGCTATGCGCTCGGCGTGGTCGCGCTGGGTATCGAGGAAGGCGAACCGATTTTCATCGAGGCGCGCACCACGCTGCTTGCCACCGGCGGCGCCGGACGGATTTTCTCCGCGACCACCAACGCCCTGATCAACACCGGCGACGGCCTCGGCATGGCGCTGCGCGCCGGCATCCCGCTGGAAGACATGGAATTCTGGCAATTCCACCCCACCGGCATCCATGGCGCCGGTGTGCTGGTGACCGAAGGCGTGCGCGGCGAAGGCGGCTACCTGATCAACAAGCACGGCGAGCGCTTCATGGAGCGCTACGCCCCCAACGCGAAGGACCTGGCCTCGCGCGACGTGGTATCGCGGGCGATGGCGGTGGAAATTTTCGAAGGGCGCGGCTGCGGCTCGGACGGCGACCACCTTCTGTTGAAACTCGACCATCTTGGCCCGGAAGTGATCAACCATCGCCTGCCCGGCATCCGCGACCTGGCGAAGAAATTCGCCCACATCGACCCCACCGAAGCGCCGATTCCGGTGGTGCCGACCGCGCACTACATGATGGGCGGCATCCCCACCAACCTTTCCGGCCAGGTGGTGATGCCCACCGACACCGGCCCGGAGGAGGTCGTTCCCGGCCTCTACGCGATCGGCGAATGCGCCTGCGTGTCGGTGCACGGCGCCAACCGGCTGGGCAGCAACTCGCTGCTCGACCTGATCGTCTTCGGGCGCGCCGCCGGCAATCACGTGATCGAATACCTCAAGGAAAATCCCTTCCCGCGTCCCGTTCCCGCCGCTGCGCTGGAGCGTCCGCTGGCCCGCCTGGCGCGCTGGGAGGCCAAGGGCGACGGCGACAGCGTGGCCGACATCCGCGCCGCGATGAGCAAAACCATGCAGCTGCACTGCGGGGTGTTCCGCAAGGAAGAGGTAATGCAGGACGGCCTGGCGAAGATCCGCGAAATTGCCGCGCGCCTGCCCAACGCGGTGCTGCGCGACCACAGCAAGACCTTCAACACCGCCCGTATCGAAGCGCTGGAGCTGGAAAACCTGATCGAAATCGCCCTCGCCACCATCGTCTCGGCGGCGGCGCGCCAGGAAAGCCGGGGCGCCCACGCGCGCGATGACTACCCGCTGCGCGACGACAAGAACTGGCTCAAACACAGCCTGTATTACCGCGAAGGCCAGCGCCTCGACTCCAAGCCGGTGCGCCTGAAACCGTTGACGGTCGAGGCGTTCCAGCCCAAAGCCCGAACCTACTAGGAGCCGGCCATGCGTTTTTCCCTTTACCGCTACAACCCGGACAGCGACGCCAAGCCCTACATGCAGGATGTCGAACTCGATATTCAGGCCGGCGACATGATGCTGCTCGATGCGCTGCTGCTGCTCAAGGCCCAGGACGAAACCCTGAGCCTGCGCCGTTCCTGCCGCGAAGGAGTGTGCGGCTCGGATGCGATGAACATCAACGGGCGCAACGGCCTGGCCTGTATCACACCGTTGTCCGAACTGAAACAGCCGATCACGCTGCGGCCGTTGCCCGGACTGCCGGTGATTCGCGACCTGGTGGTGGATCTCAGCCAGTTCTACAAGCAATACCGCTCGATCAAACCCTACCTGGTCAACCACGATCCCGAGCCGGAAATCGAACGTCTGCAATCGCCGGAGGAACGCGCCGAACTGGACGGCCTCTACGAATGTATCCTGTGCGCCTGCTGCTCCACCGCCTGCCCGTCGTTCTGGTGGAATCCCGACAAGTTCGTCGGCCCCTCCGGTCTGCTGCAAGCCTACCGCTTCATTGCCGATACCCGCGACCAGGCCACCGCCGAGCGCCTCGACGACCTGGAAGATCCCTACCGGCTGTTCCGTTGTCACAGCATCATGAACTGCGTCGATGTCTGCCCCAAAGGGCTCAACCCCACCGGCGCAATCGGGCGGATCAAGGAGATGCTGGTGAAGAGGACCGTGTGATGGGCGTGAAGGGTAATGAGTAATGAGTAATGGGTAAGGGGGGGAATTGTGATGGGTCATGAGAAAAAAGCGGGGAAATTCGAAGAAGGTTCTTTCCATAACTCATCGCCCACCACCCTTCACCCCTTACCCCTTACCCATCGCGGACGTTTACACTGGCATTCGCGGCGCGGGATGCTGGAACTGGACATCCTGCTGCAACGCTTCTGGGATAAATTCGGCGCCGAACTTTCCGCTGCAGACGGCGTAGAGTTGGAAAAATTGCTGGAACAGGAAGACAACGAT
>CALMWM010000215.1 GCA_937873435.1 uncultured Gallionellaceae bacterium | reverse complement strand
TTCGAGGGACTCCTGATCCTGGTGGTAAACGTAGAACACCCCACGCCCCGCTTCAAGGGTGCGCCCGCACAGGCTGATCGCCGCATCGGCCAGTTCCTGCGGCGTCAGGTCGCCGGTGAGCGCGCGGCTCAACTGGCTGATGCCGTCTTTCAGCCAGTTGCTACGCTGATCCTGGAGACGGGCATCGCGCAGCATCCGGGTCATGTTGTTGAGGGCCAGCCCCAACCGGTCCTGCTCGGACAACAAGGGGACTTCGCCGGAGAAATCGCCCTTGGAAATCACGTCCGCCTGCCCGGCGGAACGCTCCATGTTGACGAGCAGCTTGGCGGTGGAATCCAGCATCCGGCTGATTTCGTCCTGGGCCGGGTAATCGTAGCTTTCCAGTTGCGAAAGCCCGGTTTCGCCCCGCCCCAAGCGCTCCAGTTGGCGGGTGACGAAGGACAGCGGCCCCATCAGTCCGCCGATGTAGTAGCGCGTCGCCACCATCACCAGCACGATGATCGCCGCCAGCAGCAGGAAGAACACGTTCTTGAAACCGCTCAGTTCGGCCAGCGCGGTGCTTTCCGCCACGACGCCGAGCAGCAGCCAGGATTGCCCGCGCTGACCGGAATTGGGATAGATGTGCCGGAATGCCACCACGTTGCCGGCGAAAAACAGGGTGCCTTGCTCCTGGGCTTTCACTTGCGCCAGCAAGCCGGGAAAGTCGCGTTCCAGGCTGGCGCCGTGGCCCAGCAGGCGTCCGAAAGCCTTGTCCGCCTCGGGGTGGAACAGGTATTGTCCGTCGCCGTCGACCAGGAAAAGGCGGCGCCCCTGGTCGTTCTTGTTGGCGGAACGGATGTAATCGAAAAAACTGTCGGCATAAACCGTGGTCGCCACCACGCCGTATTTGACCTTGTTGCCGCCGTATAGCGGGCTGGAAAAACGCACCACCGGTATGTAGGGCTTTTCAATGCTGCCCCCCTCGCGGCTTAAATCAAGCGCGGAAGCGTAGATTTCACCCGGTTTCAGCGCCAGCGTGCGGCGGAAATATTCCTCTTCGTGCTGATCCTGCAATTGCTCGGCGAGAACGATGGAAGCCTGGTTGCTGGCCTTGTCGTGCCGCACGGAAATACGTTCCCGGCCTTGGGCGTCGAGAAAACGGATTTTGTAATTGTAGCCGTAGGCCTCGCTGAAACCGCGCAAGGTGTCGGTAGTCACTTCGCGCCAGTAGTCCTTTTTGGCCTCGTCCGCCAGGTCGTTCCAGTAAACGTAGCGTTGCAGCCCGTAGAATTCGCCGATGAAATGCAGATCGTCCTTGGTCAGGCTGAGAAAATCGCCGATTTTTTGCGCCACCTCGGTGGTGTAGCCCGCCACCAGATCCGCCGCCTTCCCACGGTAGGCCTGGCTGGCACTGCTGTAACCATAGTAGCCGATGACCGCGACCGCGCTCAGGGTCACCAGGTAAAACAGCGTAAAAAACTTGGCGCGCAGGCCCAGTTGGTGTAAATGCAGCATCTGGGGAAGCGCTGCGGCGTGCGGGGCGATTTTCCCTAGCCAGCCGCGTAACTTGTCGATTGCCCGCATGAGTTCTCCCTATAGCTTGCGGATCAGGCGCAGCCGGTTGACGGCGTATCCGAGCAATTGGGTCACGTCACTCGGCGTTTTACCTTCATGGAGTGCGGCGGGCGGGGTAATGTCCTGCGCCATCCCCAGCTTGGCCTTGAGCATCTGGAGTTCGGCCAGATTCATGCTCACCATGTTGAACACGTCGGACGGCACCACCTTTTCCGTCTTGTCGAAGGCCTTGAAGTTCACCGTCTCCAGTCCGGCCAGGCGCTGTAGGCGCTGCACTTCGCTCATCAAGGCAAAGGCGGCAATGAGTGCGTCCCGGGGCTGGGCATTGACGGGCTTGGGAGGAGGCGCGGCGGTATCGGGTATACCCAGGCGACGCAGCAAGGCGGTGACGTCTTCATAAGAACGCATGGCCTCGGCGTAGACGTAGGCCGGGTTGATGGCCTCGCCGTTGAGCGTGTCGAGGTCGTAGGAAACCTGGTTGAGCTTGTTGAATACGTCGATCGGGCGCTTGCCCTGCACCGGGCTAACCGCGCTGGCCTCGCCGGGCACGCCGAGCAGGCGTTTGATGATTTTGATTTCCGTCAGGATGCGCTGGGTTTGCGCCCAGGGCAGGCGCGGATCCACCTGGAGCAGCGGTTGCAGCGTGACCGGCGACATACTGGGCAGGCCGTGCCTGGTACGGAAAATATTCAGCTTGACCTGGATCAGGTGGGCATTCTGCCACACGTGGCGCGGTCGCAGCTCGGCTTCCACGGGGACAACGTCGCTCTTGGTAGCCACATGATAATGGCGCTTGAGCAGTTCGACTTCCTTCTCTATCAGCACTGCCTGGGCGTATACGTCAGAGGGTGTGATCTCCACCGGCGCCGCCTGCACCGGCGTTTGCCACAACGCCATGCAGCACCAAGCCGCCAGCAGGAACATCCCGCCCCGCCAATAGCCTGGATGCATTATTTCACTGTTGTTTTCTCGCACCTTGACGCCTCCTCACCAAGCCAGTTGAGGATTATCCTATATTCCTTGAATCTTGGCGGGCAAGTTTTCGAGGATAGCCACGACTCGGGGATCAAAGAATGAGCGTACAAGGGAGTGGAAGCTGCAACACCAGGCCGCAGCGCAGCTGCTCGCTATGCTTGCCGGTTGCACCATTGCACCCACATCTCGCGCAGCGCAACCTCGAAATGAGCGGCGAAACGTGGCGCGTCGAAAATCGGCGATGCCAGCACCTGTTGCCTCAGTCTGCTGCGCAGGGCCGCCAGGCGTTGCGGATCGCCGGCGTGCGATACCGCCTTGGCGATGTAGTCGTCGGCATCGGCGGCGATCCATTCGGGCAGGCCGGCGTTTTGCAGGATGCTTACGCCGATGCGCGACAGAAAGCGGTCTCCCGCCAAGGTCAATACCGGCACCCCCATCCAT
>CALMWM010000214.1 GCA_937873435.1 uncultured Gallionellaceae bacterium | reverse complement strand
TGGAGCCCTTTCTCGACGCCACCTTGATGCCGAAGGAAATCGAGCAGTTATTGCGGATACTGGAGCGGCGCGTGAAGGAGCGCATCCCTTCGGCCTACCTGACTCATGAAGCCTGGCTGGGAAATTTCAAATTCTATGTGGACGAGCGCGTCATCGTGCCCCGCTCTTTCATCGCCGAACTGTTGGAAGAACAACTCACCCCGTGGATCGAAGCACCGGAAGCAGTGGAAAACGCGCTCGACTTATGCACCGGCTCCGGTTGCCTCGCTATTCTGATGGGAATTTTCTTCTCCAATGCATTTGTCGATGCGGTGGACATCTCGGAGGACGCCATCCTGGTCGCAAAACGCAACGTGGCCGATTACGGCATGGAGGAACAGGTTCGGTTGGTGCGCTCGGATATGTTTGCCGAACTGGGCGGGCGCCACTACGACTTGATCGTCAGCAATCCGCCTTACGTCAATGCACCCTCGATGCAATCTCTGCCCGAGGAATACCACCACGAGCCGGAACTGGCGCTTGCCAGCGGTGACGACGGGCTGGATCACATCCGCATCATCCTGCGCGACGCTCCCAACCATTTGAATGAGAATGGTATTCTGGTCGTCGAGGCAGGGCACAACCTTGAGACCATCAGCCAGGCGTTTCCCCATCTCGACTTCACCTGGCTGGAAACCCGCGCCGGTAACGAACATGTGTTTTTGCTGACGCGTGAACAGTTACTGCATCAAGGCTAGCCACCGCTCCCGGAAGTGCTGGGGCGTTTGCGTCTCGGTGCAACCGCCTTTTGGGCTTCTGGCTTGGCAACCCTGGGTTTCGGGGCATCAACACGCGCAGTACTGCCTACGCGCGCCTTGTCGGGATGGCGGGCATCCCAACGCGGGATAGGCATTCCCGCCCACTTGAGGATTTGCGCCACATCCTCCGACCCCAACTCCAGCCATTGCCCACGCTTGATGCGCGGCGGCAGGCTGATGGCACCGAAACGCACGCGCATCAGACGGCTCACCATGATGCCGACGGCTTCGAACATCCGCCTTACTTCGCGATTGCGACCTTCCTTCAATACCACGCGGTACCAATGGTTGGAGCCTTCGCCGCCCTGCTCCACCAAGCCGTCGAACTTGGCGAAACCGTCTTCCAATTCGATACCCGTTTTCAGTTGGCTAATCTGCTCTGGCGTTAGTTCACCGAGTAAACGCACCGCGTATTCGCGTTCCACTTCGAAGCGCGGATGGGTCAAGCGGTTGGCCAGATCGCCGGAAGTGGTAAAAATCAGCAGGCCGCTGGTATTGAAGTCGAGCCGCCCTACCGCTACCCAGCGCAACGATTTCAACGCAGTAACCCGGTCAAACACGCTGGTACGCCCTTCCGGGTCGTCGCGGCTGACGATTTCACCTTCCGGTTTGTAATACAGCAACACGCGCGGCAAGCGATCGGCATTGCGCAACCTGACGGGACGGCCATTAGCTCTAATCAGGTCGGACTCGGAGACCCGCATCCCCAAGTCGGCCACCTTGCCGTTGACGGTGACGCGCCCGCTCTGAATCAGTTCCTCCATGTCGCGGCGCGATCCCAGCCCAGCCTGCGCCAGAACCTTTTGCAGCTTTTGGGTTCCGTCCGACCGAGCCGCCGAGGTATCCTCATCCTCGTCCATATCGACAGGTTCCGGCTGCACCTCTTCGACGGCATCAATCCGCGCGGCATCCCGGCGCCGCGAATTTCTCGGCGGCCCTTTGGGTTCGGTGGTTTTTCCTACAGGTTTTCTTTGCATGGTTCAGCTTTCAGTTAGCGTAATTTGTTCAGAATTGAATTCCAGGGTGG
>CALMWM010000213.1 GCA_937873435.1 uncultured Gallionellaceae bacterium | reverse complement strand
TGACTTGTCCATCCAGCCAGATGGCGCGCGACTCGACGGTTTCGACGATGTGCTGCAATTCCATCTTGCGGGCCAGCAGGATGGCCTGGCCAGTGCTTTCCAGGCTTTGATGGATATGCTCCACGGTGTCGTAAACATTGCTGAGCACGGTATGTGCCGAGCGCTCCTCGATGTTTTCAACCGAGTTGTGAATGAACGGTACGGACAGCAGGTACATCACCGCGAACAGCACGACGATGGCCACAGTCGTTGTGGAAAAAAGCCGCAGGAACAGACTCGACTTGAAAAACCTCTCCGGCTTCATGAATCCCCCTGGTCAAGATAGCGGGCAATGTCGATTGCTTCGATCTGATCCGGAGCGAGATATTTCCGGGCATATTCCAGATACACGCCTTCGGAAAGGAACAGGTCGAACAAATCACCGTCGATGTGATTGTCCAGTTTCATGCGGTGCATGATGTCGATGGCCCAGCTCAGCTTGCCGGGCTTGCGATAGGGCCGGTCGGGTGCGGTAAGCGCCTCGAAGATGTCGGCGATGGCCATGATGCGCGCCGGGATGGATAATTGGTCGCGCTTCAGGCCGCGCGGATAACCGCTACCATCCATGCGTTCGTGGTGGCCGGCGGCGTATTCCGTGACGTTGTGCAACGAACGCGGGAAGGAAATTTGCGACAGCATGTTGATGGTGTGAACGACATGGTCCTCGATGATCTTCCGCTCTTCCGGGTTCAGCGTTCCGCGTTGCACGGAGAGGTTGTATACCTCATTTTCGCTAAGCAGGGGATGCGTTTTTCCCTGCGCATCGCGCCAGCTCTGATTGGCGATGCTTTCGATGCGCGCAAGATGCTCGCTGGAAATGAACTCGCCGCCCAGATTGCATTTTTCGAGGAACGCCAAATCGTCGTCCAGCCGCTGCAGGCGCTCTTGGTAAATCGCCTCGGCGGCTTCCCGATCCGCGCCCTCTGCCAGCGCACGGTAGTGAGCGATGGCCGCATCCCGCCTCAGCACTTCGAAGCGCAACGCAACCAGATGGATGCGATTGGCAATACTGTCCAGCTTGGTGGCTTTATCGACCACCCACTCCGGCGTCACCACCTTGCCGCAATCATGCAGCATCGCGGCGATTTCCATAGTG
>CALMWM010000212.1 GCA_937873435.1 uncultured Gallionellaceae bacterium | reverse complement strand
CGCCCAGAACAAGGCATGGCAGGACGAAGGACTGCCGCCGACGCGGGTTGCAGTGAATATTTCGGGACGCCAGTTCAGGCAAAAGAACCTGGTTGAGTTTGTCGGGAAAGTCCTGGAAGAAACCGGCTTGAAAGCGGAATATCTGGAACTGGAAATCACCGAAAGCATCGCGATGGAGCGCGCCGACGAGACCGTCACCAAACTGCACGCGCTCAAGGCAATGGGGATACGCATCTCGATGGACGACTTCGGCACCGGACATTCCTCGCTCAGCTACCTCAAGCTCTTCCCCATCGACACCCTCAAAATCGACAAATCGTTCGTCCAGGATCTGGCGTCGGATTCCGTCGACAATACCATCGCCACCGCCATCGCCGCGATGGCGCACGGCCTCAAGTTGAAAGTCATTACCGAAGGGGTGGAGACCGGAGAGCAACTGGCCTTCCTCAAGGGGATGCACCGCGACGAAGTACAAGGATTTTATTTCAGCCAGCCGCTCCCCCCCGAACGCTTCGCAGCCTTGCTGCGCGACGGGCTGCCGCTCGGCGAAGCTCTACCTGACACCCCAAAAAAATAATCCGGAGGAGATGATCGATGTTCAGACAGGCCTTGAAATTATTCAACACACTTAAAGGTTTTGTATTTACCGCTACCGTTGGCATTGCCCTGCTAGTCTTTCTCGGCGCGACACTGGCTTCCTCCCTGCTGTATGAAAAGCTACTGAAAGAGCGCTCCCTGGAAACCTCCCAGGAAATTTCCCGGCAAAATTTCAACGCGCTATATCAGACCCTGCGTAACGGTGGCTCCCGCCAGAAACGGGAAGAGGTTGCAGCCGCCAGCAAGTCCGCCTTTTCCACCACCCTGGATGAAATCGTCATCTATCGCGGCAAGAACGTTGAATCCCTGTACGGTAAAGAGCCGCAACCTTTAACCCCGCCCGAAAAAGTCCGGCAAGCCCTGGATAGCGGCAAGGAATCCACGGAGCTATCGGGCGGCCATATCCGTTATATCCAGCCGCTCACGGCCCAGCCGGAATGCCTGCGCTGCCACACCAACGCCAAAGACGGTGAAGTGCTGGGTGCGATCGTCATCCAGCACCATCTGCAAACCGTCACCACCACCGCGCGCATTTATTATGTCGAACTGTTTCTCGGCCTGGGCTTGCTGGTATTGCTGCTCGCCGCTGCGGTATCGGCCTTTGCGGCGAGAAAGATCAAGCGTTCCGTGGACTTGTTCCGCAGCAAGGTCGAGTCGGTCAATACCGTCAAGGATTTCGAGCATTTCGATATCAGCAGGGTCAATTTCGGCTTCGAGGAATTCAACCAGACCTTCGATCATGTCGCAGTGCTGGTCGAGAAGATGAAATGCGTTTCCGTCGACAAGGAAGTTCTCGAATTCGAAATCAAACTGCTCGAAAAATTCATCATCACTTCGAATATCGTGCAAGACTGGCGCGGCTTCATCAAGGACCTGCTGCTGGACATCAACCCGATTATCGATGCCTACGCCTTGGTCACGATTTTTCGGGTCGAGGAGGAAGCTTACGAGTGCGAAATTTTCTGGCGCAACAAGCCTTCCGCCGAAACCATTCAATTATTCGAGAACAACCTCCATAAACAGCTCCAGGAAAATTCATTTTTCTGCGGTGCCACGCTCCTGCAAATTGCCCACAATATCGCCGACGACACGCTTGCGCTTCCCGATTTGAGCGTTCAGGACATAGAACTGCAAACCAAATCGTTGCTGCTGGAAACCCCGAAAATCGGCGGCATCGTCGGCATCGGCGTGCAATCGGTGCTGGCGATGGATAATGTGCGCTGCATGGTCATCGGCAGCATCCTGACCACGCTGCTCAACCTGGTAGGCTCGGTCAAGGCGATCTACAAGTACACCAAGGATCTCGAACACTACGCCACCCGCGATCCGCTGACCGACCTGTATAACCAGCGCATGTTCTGGGAATTGCTGGGATACGAGGTCGCCC
>CALMWM010000211.1 GCA_937873435.1 uncultured Gallionellaceae bacterium | reverse complement strand
CATTGTGGCGGGGTATTCTTCGCTGCGGATTGTTCATTTGCGACAGTCCTCCTACCGAATATTCCGATGACATGTTTCTATGATAACGTAATTACCGCTGCCTCGCTAAACTCCTGTGCGGCTATATGATGCCGATGGATCAATGGGTTAGTTGAAATGGGACAAAGGTGGTCGGACTCGCTAGCCGATTCGTCGGCAGTACTAGTCCACCCCCAGCACAGCCTTCACCATCCAGATCGACCCGATTCCCATCCCGATCAATAATGCCTGTTGTAACGTGGCGCGTAACTCAGCGCGTTTGTGCAGGCCGGGTATCAGGTCGGCTACCGCCACGTAGATCATGCTTGCCGCTGCGATGCCGAGAAAGAACGGTGTCCAGTCCTGTAGCGATTGCAGCGTGAAATAGGCGAGGATTCCACCGACCAGCGTCGCCAGGCTGGAAATGAGGTTGAGCAGGAAGGCTTGGCGTTTGGTGTAACCAGAGTGCAGCAAGATCAGAAAATCGCCGACTTCCTGCGGAATTTCGTGGGCAATGATGGCCAGCGCTGTGACCGCGCCGGTCTGGAAATCGGCGATGAAAGCCGCGGCAATGATGATGCCGTCGACGAAATTGTGAAAGGTGTCGCCGATCATGATCATCAGGCCGCTACGGCCATGATCGTGTCCGTGGTCACGATCCGCGCCGTGCGCTTCGCACTCGTCGCCAACGTGGCAATGGCGCCACAAGACGAGTTTCTCCAGCACGAAAAACAGCAAAATGCCGAACAGGATGGTGGCAGCGGTGTGCTCGATGTTTTTCGACAACTCGAAAGCGTGCGGCAGAATTTCGAGGAAGGCAGCCCCCAGTAAGGCGCCGATGGCATAACTGACCAGCATCGGCACCCATTCGGGACGGGCGGAAAAGGCGAACAGCGCGGCGACGGCGATGCTCAACGCACCGCCGAACAGGCTGGCCAGGATGATGGCGGTGAGTATCGACATTGAGGCTAAAGTCCTAAGTTCGGAGCGCTGAACGATGTGGGTTGGGTGAGCAGCTTTGGCGCTTACCCAACATGCGGTGTTTAAAGATGCTTGCCTGCGCGCAGCATTGCTTCGAACTCTTCCGCTGGTACCGGCTTGCTGAAATAATACCCTTGGATTTCATCGCAGCCATTCTCACGCAATAGCCGCAATTGTTCGGCGGTTTCCACACCTTCGGCAATGGCTCGCATGTTGAGGTTGCGCGCGAGGTCGATGATGACTTTGCTGATTGCCAGATCGGCGGGGTTTTCGGTGATGTCGTTGACGAAAGAGCGGTCGATTTTGAGTTTGTCGATCGGAAAGCGCTTCAGATAGCTTAAAGATGAATACCCCGTACCGAAATCGTCAATCGACAATTTCAGGTTGAGCGCTTTCAACACATTCATGCTTTCTATCATCGCTTCTGCATTATGCATGATCATGCTCTCGGTCAGTTCCAGTTCGAGATGCTGCAAGTCGATTCCGGTTTCGCTGCCGATGGCGATAATGCGCTCGGCCAGGTTCTCCTGGCGGAACTGCACCGCCGACATGTTGACCGCTACGGTCAGATCAGTAAAGCCGGCATTTTGCCAGGCTTTCAAATGACGGCAAGCGTCGCGCAGCACCCATTCGCCTATGGGAACGATCAGCCCGGAATCCTCAGCAATCGGGATAAAACTGCACGGCGCAAGCAGCCCCTGTTCCGGGTGCATCCAGCGAATCAACGCCTCGGCGCCGATGATCTTACCGCTAGTCAGGTCGACCTGTGGCTGGAAAAACAAGCGTAGTTCCTGGCGCTCCAGCGCGCGCCGCAGCGCGTTCTCGATCATCAGGGTTTCCAACATGCTGGCATTCATGTCGCGGGTGTAGAACTGATAGGTGTTGCGCCCCGCTTCCTTGGCGCTGTACACCGCCGAATCGGCATTTTTCATCAGGGTCTGTTCGTCTTCGCCGTCATTGGGGAAAACGCTGATGCCGATGCTCAAAGTGACGCCCAACTCCTTGCCGTCTACCGTTACCGGAGAATTAAACGCACTCAGGATCTTTTGGGCAACTTGGGCGGCATCCTGGGCATTATCCATATCCCCCATGACCACCAGGTATTCGTCACCGCCCAGGCGCGCGACCGTGTCCGCCTCGCGCACACAGGAACGCAAACGATCCGCCACGGCTTGCAATACCGAATCGCCGACGTTATGTCCGAGTGATTCATTGATGTTTTTGAAGCGGTCGAGATCGAGCATCAGGATCGCCGCTGAATGCTGGTCGCGTTGCGCGTTGGCAAGCACGCGCGCCAGCCTGTCTTGGAGCAGCACGCGGTTGGGAAGATCGGTGAGCGGATCGTAATAGGCCAGACGCTCGATACGTTCCTCGTCATATTTGCGCTGGGAAATGTCGGTAAACAGGCCGATGTAATGGGCGACCTCACCCCGTTTGTCACGTTCGACGCTGATCGTCAGGAATTGCGGGAAAATCTCGCCGTTCTTGCGCCGGTTCCATAGCTCGCCTTGCCAGTGGCCGCTTTCCTGTAGCGTATTCCACATCTCGCGGTAAAAAATCCGGTCGTGACGTCCTGATGAGAGTATGCGAGGGTTTTTTCCCATGACTTCATCTGCGCTGTAACCGGAGATCTCGCTGAGGGCGCGGTTGGTCGAGATGATTTCGTTATCCCGATTGGTGATCATGATCCCTTCGACGCTGCTCTCGAATACTGTTGCAGCCAACTGCAATGCACGGTTTTTGCTGTCGATGACGCGTTGCTGGAAAACATTTTTCGCTGCCTTGCGGATGGCGTCCAGCAGGGAATCCAGGTGGATCGGCTTGAGCACGTAGTGGTCGATGCCGACTTCGATGGCGTTGAGGAAAAAATCCTGATCGTTGAACGCCGTGGTAACAATCACCGGAATGTCATTATCGATTGCCTTGATGCCCTCGGCCATTTTCAGACCGTCCATCAGGGGCATGACGATGTCGGTAATCACCACCTCGGGGCGGTGCTGGCGAAATTGCTCCAGCCCTTCCTGGCCGTTTTCAGCCACCAGCAGGGTACCCACTCGACGCGACAGGAACAGAACGAGTTGGCGGCGAATCTCGGGATCATCCTCGACATACAGGACTGTGAGTGAGCGTAGCAAGTCGGCGGGTGCTGTGTCTGGCAACTCGGTCATGGTTTGAAAATCATGCTTTGTTATTAGTGTGAGTTTGCGTGAGAAATTGGCATTATGCAGCCACCTTAGCCTAGACTGCAACGCCTCTCGCTGTTACGCAGCGAAACGCTCCGGCTTGAAAGAAAGCAGATGTTTTTCCACTTCGGGAAAATAATCGTAACTGACATGCAAATCATGCGCTTCATGCCGCTGCCCGCTGAAGAGGCGAACCAAGTGTGTGCCGGGGTGGTCGATCACGTAGCGGACACATTCCGTTTGCTGGCCGACGGTGAATTTTTTGTCGTCCACCTCGCAGAAATCGTCTCCTTCGTTGTGCGCCGCTTCGAAGGCCTCAGGCGATTCGTAGCCAAGGTAAGTCAAAAATGCCTTGTTGACGTACTCGAAATGGTCGTTTTTGATCAGTACCATGAAATCCGGCGACTTGTCGAGAACCATATGGATCATGCGGTTTTGCGCGTCAATCAGGCGATGCCGAATCAGCGCCTCGGCGCTTTTTGCCAGCGCATCGATTAGCGCGTCGGGGTTGACCGGTTTGATCACATATTTGTCGATGCCGATCTCGATCGACTTGATGAAAAAATCCGGTTCGTTGTAAGCGGTGGTGAGGATTACCGGGGTATCGTAATTGTCGGCCTTGATAATCTCGGCCATTTCCATGCCGCCCATCAGCGGCATGGAAACATCGGTAATCACGATATCCGGCTTCTCGCGCTGGTAAATTTCCAGCCCTTCCTTGCCGTTCGATGCCACGAATAGCTTCCCGACGCGGCGTTGGAGAAATTTCGCCAACTGTTGCTGAACGCCTTCGTCATCCTCAGCGTAGAGCACGGACAGTTTGCGTAACTGCATGAGAATTTCAGGGGAGGAATGAACTGGCATATTCGCATTTTTCCATCGGTTATCAAGCGCCGCTCTGTCGGTTCAGAGAACTTCTCGCTATTAGAAATATAACCGGCGATTTTACCACGATGCTGGTCTAGGCGAATCCCCTAGGCGTTTTTTAGAAAAAAGCCGGAAATGTGGTCGCAATTCAACTTGCGTCACGTATTCATCTGCTTTTTCGTCGTTATATTTCGCCTGATGTGGGAATTAATGTTGCACATATCCAGCAGATTCACGCACAATTATTCCTCTATCATAGATTGCTGCGGCGTATCCGCGCAGAAAGATTCCCTCCATGCAAACCGAACCCCTGACCGAGCAAGAACTCGACCGCTTGGAAAGCCTGTTGTACTCCGACCAGTTCGAAGGGGAGGCCATGCCGCTGGATACCCTCCAGGGTTTCTTGTGCGCTGTCATCAGCGGCCCGGAAAGCATTCCATCCGATATATGGTTGCCGCTGATATTCGGCGAAATCGAATATGAAACGCTAGAGCAGGGGAGGGAGCTTGCCGCACTGCTGTTGAAATTTCATCAAAGTCTCGTCTCGGCTCTCGTTAACGGCGAAGACTTCGACCTGATTCTCTACGGTCTTGAGGAAGATCCCGATGAGCTGGATTTCGCTTCATGGAGCGACGGGTACGTTTACGGCTCCCAAATCGGCGAGGTGGACTGGTTCGAGACCGCCGGAGAATTCGCCCACGACCTGAGCGAAAAAATGGAAGTGTTCTTCCTGCTAAACGGTATGCTCAAGGAAGACGCGATCAAGAGCAAGGAACCCTGGCTGTCAGCCAAGGAAGAAAAAAAGCTGCTGGCGCAAGCCCAGGAAGATATGCCGGATACCGTCGGCGCGATTTATCGCTTCTGGCGCAACCTGGGTACCCCAGTCGAGACTGTGCGCCGCGACTCTCCCAAGGTCGGGCGCAATGATCCTTGTCCGTGCGGCAGTGGGAAAAAATTCAAGCAATGCTGCGGTGAGAAGCCCACGCTGCATTAATGCGAAACATGGGGTGTGAGCCAAGCGAAGCGTTGCCGCGCTGTTTTCAGGAATAATTCCCTAAGGGTGGGAAAATGCAAAAACAATCTCAAGAAGAGAATTCGACGAATGTCGCCGGGGATAGCTACACCGAACTCGGCCAGTTGGTGCGCCAGCTTCACGAAACCTTGCACGATCTGGGATGCGATCAGGCCATGCAGAGCATGGTCGGGGAGTTGCCGGACACTCAGGATAGGCTCAAATATATCGCCCAGCTTACCGAACAGGCAGCCCAGCGCACTCTCGGCGCGGTAGAGGCGGCGATGCCGTTACAGGGAAAACTCGAAAGCGGGGCGCTCGCCTTGACGGAAGAATGGCGTGCCGCCAAAGCCAGCGGAAATGGCGACTGGCAACGGGTGGCGGAAAAAATGCACGCTTTCCTGGAAGAGGTTCCCGGTCACGCCCGCGAAACGTCCTCGCAGCTGACTGAAATCATGATGGCACAGGATTTCCAGGATCTGACCGGGCAAGTGATCAAGAAAATCACCGATTTGACGCAAAATCTGGAACATCAATTGGTACACATCCTGCTGATCAGCAAGCCTGCCGAGCCGCCGAAGAAAGGCGACGAAGCGTTGCTCAACGGGCCGGTGGTGAAAAAAGAAGGGCGTGCGGACGTCGTCAATAATCAGGAAGAAGTAGACGATCTCCTCAGTAGTCTCGGCTTCTGAATCACAGCATCTCGATCACCCACTTCGTCACCATTCCGGTGGCGTGGGCGCACTGCTTGCCGCGTGCATCGTCAAACGCCTTGTACTGGTCGGCTTGCCACATGTCGTAGGTACGGCCGGTGAATTTCTGCTGGAGTTCCTCGCAGGTTACCCCGCCGAATTCAGCGCGAAACCGCTCTGCCAGCTCTTTGCCTTTCTTGAAGTTGTTGATGAAACGTCCTTTATCCAGCTTGTCCCGGTCTCGCCCGAACTTCGCGCTGAGCGCCACCAATCCGCCGGTCAGCGCCCCGCAGGTTCCTTGGCCGAGCAGCCCGCCACCGCCGGAAAGCCCATGGCTGGCCTTGATCGTGCTGTCGTCGATGACGCCTACGGTTTCCTGGATGGTGGCAAGCACGCATTGCGGGCAACAGCCATAGTCCAGCTCGTATTGCAGTGCTTTCTGATATGCCTGCTCGGCAAGCGCCTGCTTTTCTTCGCTATTCATGTGGACTCCAAGTGAATTAGTCAACGCTAATATTATAGTCCCAATAATTCATAAAAAATTTGCAGTATTGCTCAAGACTTGGAATGATGTGGGCAGCCCAAACTCCAAAAGGATTGAACGTGCCAGCTACTGAAAACCCTGCTTCAAACGATTCTCAAATCACAATACCCGGAAAGCTATTCGAGTTGCTTGAAGAATACGCGAGTTTGGGAGCGTTGCCGGCCTCCTATCATGCAGCGGCGGCAATCGAAAGCTATATCCTGCAAGATGCCCGAGGGTACAACCAAAGAGATCATGTCAGCAATAAAATTGCCGCGGCGGACAAACCCGCGACGGCTGCCGAACACGCCATGACCGAAAACGAAAGTACTACGGCTTACCCCAACAACTTGTACAAAGATAGCAAAGAACTCCGCGACCCTTGCGACAGTAATAGCGAGTATTTCGATGCCGATCTGTGCCAGCAATTGATGAAAGCGCGGGAAGCCAGGGAAGCAGCGGTCGCAGCGATACGCGATGTCGGCGGTGAAAGTTAGGGAAATCCAAGCATACCTGAAATTCCTCCCGGCGCTTTGGGGGAGGAATAGGCAGCTGATTCAGACAATGGTTGAGGTCGCTCTGGTGAGCTTGGTGCGTGATTTTGTGGAAATTAGAAAATAAAAAACCGGCTTGAAGCCGGTAATTATTTGGTGCCGGGAGCCGGAATCGAACCGGCACGCTATTTCTAGCGCGGGATTTTGAGTCCCGTGCGTCTACCAGTTCCGCCATCCCGGCACGAGAGGACGCCATTATTCCCTAAAACCCGGTTTCCGGCAAGCGCTTTAGCGGCTATCATGGCGGGTCTTATGCGTACCGCCGATTTCGATTTCGATCTTCCCGATGAACTGATTGCCCAATTCCCGACGCCGGAAAGGGCTGCCAGCCGTTTGCTATGTCTCGACGGGAAAAGCGGCGCGCTACGCGATGCGCTGTTCCGCGATTTGCCGCAGCATCTGCACCCCGGCGACCTGCTGGTGTTCAACGATACCAAGGTGATCAAGGCGCGCCTGTTCGGCGTCAAGGACAGCGGTGG
>CALMWM010000210.1 GCA_937873435.1 uncultured Gallionellaceae bacterium | reverse complement strand
CTTGAGCAACCTGCTGCTGCGCGAACCGGAAGATCGCGAGCAATTGATCGGACTGCTGCATTCCGCCTACGAACGCAACTTGATGGACGCCGATGCCCTCTCGATGATCGAGGGCGTGCTGCAAGTATCTGAAATGCAAGTGCGCGACATCATGATTCCACGCGCCCAGATGGATGTCATCGACATCGCCGAACCTCCCGAGAAATTCATTCCCTTTGTGATCGAAACCGCGCACTCGCGCTTTCCCGTAATCGACAAGGAAAAAGACGACGTAATCGGCATCCTGCTGGCAAAAGACCTGCTGCGTTATTACGCCGGCGAGGAATTCGATGTGCGCGACATGCTGCGCCCGGCGGTATTCATTCCCGAGGCCAAGCGCCTCAATGTACTGCTCAAGGAATTCCGCGCCAGCCGCAATCATATCGCCATCGTGGTCGACGAATACGGCGGCGTCGCCGGGATGCTCACCATCGAAGATGTGCTGGAACAGATAGTCGGCGAAATCGAGGACGAATTCGATTACGACGAGAACGAAGACAATATTTTTGCCGATGCCCAAGGGCGCTTCCGCGTCAAGGCGCATACCGAAATTGCCGATTTCAACCAGGCACTGGGCGTAGGCTTCGGCGACACTGATTACGATACCGTGGGCGGCCTGGTGATCGACAAATTCGGACGCTTGCCAAAACGCGGCGAACACATCGTCATCGACGACCTCAAGTTCACAGTATTGCGCTCCGACAGCCGCCGCTTGCACAGCCTCCTGGTAGAACGCCACGGGGGCGGTTCAGGCATGGGCAATCAAGCGGTTTGACGGGCTTCAAAGTCAAAATAATTTTCGCTATACTTGTCGACAGTTGACCAGCTGGTTAATCAACTGCTCGGGTTGGGGCAAGATTTTTTGGAGAAAATTCATGGGCATAGGTTCGGTTTCCGGTGGAATATCGCAAGTGATTCAAATGAGCCAACTGGATCGCCAGTTGGGCGCACAGGTTTCCCAACGCGCACAACTTCAACAGCAAAAAGCCGATGCAACGATTTCGTCTATCCTGAACAACAAGATCGAAGCCCAGCAGCAAGCGCTGAAGGCCGCCAATCAGGGACTCAAGGGCTCCAGCATCAACGTTTACGCATGAGCGATAAACCTTTGAGCCACCCTACAGCGCAAGTCGCCGCAGGGTGGCTCAAATGCAGGCTTCCTTATTTCGGCTCTAGCAGCAAAACCGCGCTATCCCAAACGATAGCGGGTTTTTGATGCTACAGCGCAGCGCTTCCCAAGGGAGATTGGGGACGATTGCGCAACGGCATGGTTACCCGATATTCATCAGCGCCGTCATCGCGTCTTTATAGTCCGGCTCCTGGGTGATTTCCGGCACCAGCTGCGAATACACGACAACGTCGTTCTGGTCCAACACGATCACCGCACGGGCGCACAGGCCGGCGAGCGGGTAACTTTTTATCAGCACGCCGTAGTCTTTCTGGAAATCGCGGCCGCGCAGCGTGGAGAGCATGACCACGTTATCGAGCCCCTCGGCACCGCAAAAGCGTGCCTGGGCGAACGGCAGGTCGGCGGAAATCACCAGCACCACCGTATCGGTAACGATGCTCGCTTCCTCGTTGAAACGCCGGGTAGATGCCGCACATACCGGGGTATCGATGCTCGGCACAATCGAGAGTACCTTTTTCTTGCCCTTGAAATTGCTCAGGGAAACGTCTTTCAGTCCTTTGTCCACCAACATGAAACTATGCACCTGTTCGCCGGGTTGGGGGAAATGGCCGATGACTTCTTGCGGTGCGCCTTCGAGTGTAACAGTGCTCATGTGGGACTCCTTTTCCAAAAAATTGCCATTTGCTGGATGTGGTCGGTTTTAAACTTGTGCAGGCCGGGGCGACGTTTCGCCTGGACGAGAATGCGCTGCAACCAGTATGCCTTGGGCTATCATGACGTGCAATTTTATTCGCTATCGACCATTTGTTGATAGCCAGCAGCGTCAAGCAGATGCTCCAGGGTGGCGCCAGCATTCGGCTTGATACGGAAAATCCATGCTTCGTAGGGAGCCTGGTTGATTTTTTCCGGCACATCGGCAAGCTCATCGTTGACTGCCACCACCTCGCCCGCCAGTGGGGCATGGAGGTCGGATGCCGCCTTGACCGATTCGATCACGCCGCAGGCTTCGTTAGCGGCCACCTGGAGTCCGGTTTCCGGGGCGCCGACGTACACCATGTCGCCGAGCAGTTCCTGCCCACGGTCGGTAATGCCGCAGGAAATGCTGCCGTCAGCTTCCGCCCTGGCCCATTCGTGGTTGGCGGTGAATTTAAGATCGGAGGGAGGATTCATGGATGTTAACTCGCGGTTGAAGGGTAAAACAGGTAAACACGGTAGCCTGCGGCCTTGACATCGCCGAGGTCGATATTCAATTTGACTTCGACTTCCTCATTGGCAGGCATCCCGGCTGGCGTCGCGGCTCCCGGCGGCAAATACTCATGGGGCTGGAAAACGCGGCGCGCGACCAGCTTGTCGCGGTAATCGGTAAGCGTCAGCTCGAACAGGGGATGGGCTTGCGGATAACTGGCGCGGTTGCGCAGCGCCGCGTTGAGCACTACGATGCTTGCGTTGGCAGGGTCGGCCTCCAGCGAGGACGCCTCGATACTCAGCAAATCGGCATTTTGCGGCAATGCCACGCGGCAACCGAACACGCCGCAAGCTTGTTCGAAAGCAGGTTTCAGACCCGGGGAAAGAGCGATCAGCTCGGTGCGGAAATACATCGCGTCCTGCATGAGCAACACGAATAGCATCAGGGTGGCGCCGGCTGCCCACAGACGCCGTGAATTGCGCTTGGGCGGCGGGGCGTCGACGGACGGTTCCGGCGCGCGGGCAACATCGGGAACAGCATCTACTTCCGGCTGCGACACTGATTCTATCGCTGCTTCACCTGGCGGCTCAGGCGCTGAATCCCAAACGAATTCCGCTGCGGGGGAAGGCTCGGATAGAGGTTCGGGTTCAGGCTCCAAGTCGAGCCGAGCAAGCGATTCCGGCTCCGACTCCCGCACGAATTCCGTTATGGGCGCGGGTTCCGGGAGCGCTTCCGGTTCGGCAGCGGGGATAAATTCGGGGGCTAGCAGCGGCTCGGCGGTGGACTCCGGCTCCGGGGCTGCCTCCCATGCGAATTCCGGCATGGGCGGGGATTCCGGCGGCGCAGCTAGTTCGCTGGGCGCTTCCGGTTCGGCAACGGGCATAAATTCTGAGGCTAGCGGCGGCTCGGCGGTGGACTCCGATTCCGGGGCTGTCTCCCATGCGAATTCCGGCATGGGTGCGGATTCCGGCAGCGCTTCTAGTTCGCTGGCCGCTTCCGGTTCGGCAGCGGGCATAAATTCGGGGGCCGGCTGCAGCTCGACGGACGTCTCCGGCGCAGCTTCCGCCATGAACTCCCTGAATGGCTCCTCCACTTGGGGTATTGCCTCGGCGACGGGTTGCGGATAGTCCAGCGCCAGCGATTGATGGGCATTGAATACGTGAGCGCAACGCCCGCAGCGCACGTTGCCGTTGCGCGCCAGCAACTGTTCGGTGGTTATGCGAAAGGTGGTACCGCAAGCCGGACAGCTGGTGGTGTGCGCCATTATCGCCTGATGCCGGCCAGGCAAACCCAGCCTTCGTCCTCTGCCGCAACTTCGATGTCGAAGAAATTCCGGTAAATCGCCAGTACATCTTCAGCCTGGGTGGCGAGCACACCGGACAACGCAATCTTACCGCCTTCCCGCACAGTCTCGGCCAGCAGCGGTGCCAGCACCTTGAGCGGGTTAGTCAGGATGTTGGCAACCAGAATGTCGACCTTCTGCTGCGGCGCGCCATCGGGTAGGTAAAAATCGACATCGACCTCGTTCTGTGCAGCGTTCTGCCGACTGGCGAGGATGGCCTGCGGGTCGATATCCACGCCGGTAGCCTGCCTGGCGCCCAGTTTCATCGCGGCGATGGCGAGGATACCCGAACCGCAGCCGTAATCGAGCACGTATTCGTCGCCGTGAATATTGTCTTCCAGCCATTGCAGACACAGACGCGTGGTGGGATGGCTGCCGGTGCCGAACGCCAGGCCGGGATCGAGCGCCAGATTGATCGCCTCGCTATCGGGGGCGGTGTGCCAGGTGGGGATGATCCACAGCCGGGAGGAAATGCGGATCGGGTCGAATTGCGCCTGGGTGAGCCGCACCCAGTCCTGCTCGGCGAGGTTTTCCACGGTGTAGTGCGGAATGTCGCCAAGGCCGACGGCGGCAGCGGCAGCGGCAACGGTGGCGGGAATATCCGCGTCGGGATCGAACAAGCCGCTGACCACACTGTGCTGCCAGACACTGTCGACGGGTTCGCCCGGCTCGCCGAAAATCGCCCGCTCGTTCAGGGTTTCGGCATCGGCGTCCTCGATGGCCGCCGAGAGCGCGCCCAAGTCCATCAGCGCATCGCTCAGCGCGCCGGCACTGCTTTCATCTGCCTGAATTTTGAGCGAGAGCCAGGCCATCGGGATCAGGAAGCTTTTTTCGCAGCGGCGAGCTTTTGCTCAAGATAATGGATGCTGGTGCCGCCCTCCACGAACGCCAAATCGCGCAACAGATCCTGATGCAGCGGAATATTGGTTTTGATGCCTTCCACCACCATTTCACTAAGCGCGGTCTTGAGGCGCGCAATCGCCTGCTCGCGGGTAGTCCCGTAGGCAATCAGCTTGCCGATCATCGAATCGTAGTATTGCGGCACCACGTAGTTCTGATAGGCATGGGAATCGACCCGGATGCCGGGGCCGCCGGGAACGTGGTAAACCGAAATACGTCCGGGCGAGGGCACGAAAGTATAGGGATCTTCCGCGTTGATGCGGCACTCAATGGCATGGCCCTTGAAGTGGATGTCTTTTTGTTTGAAGCGCAGTTTCTCGTGATTGGCGATGCGGATCTGTTCCTGCACGATGTCCACGCCGGTAATCAATTCGGTGACGGGATGTTCGACCTGCACCCGGGTATTCATCTCGATGAAAAAGAATTCCCCGTTTTCATACAGAAACTCGAAGGTGCCCGCACCGCGGTAGCCGATACGCCGACAAGCGGCGGCGCAGGCCTCGCCGACCTGGTCGCGCAGCTTGGTGCTGAGCAGCGGCGCAGGCGCTTCCTCGATGATTTTCTGGTGGCGGCGCTGCATCGAACAGTCGCGTTCGCCCAGGTAAATCGCATTGCCATGCTCGTCGGCGAGCACCTGGATCTCGATGTGGCGAGGATTTTCCAGGAAGCGCTCCATGTACACCATCGGGTTGCCGAAAGCGGTCTGGGCTTCCTGCTTGGTCATCGCCACGGCAGCGAGCAGCGCCGCCTCGGTATGCACCACGCGCATTCCGCGCCCACCGCCGCCGCCGGCAGCCTTGATGATCACCGGGTAGCCGGTTTCCCGGCCCATGCGCAGCACTTCCGCCTCGTCATCCGGCAATGCTCCGTCGGAACCGGGGACGCACGGCACGCCGGACTCCTTCATAGCGTATTTGGCGCTGACCTTGTCGCCCATCAGACGGATGGTTTCGGGACGCGGACCGATGAAGGTGAATCCGCTGTTTTCGACCCGTTCGGCGAAATCGGCATTCTCGGAGAGAAAGCCGTATCCGGGATGAATCGCCTCGGCATCGGTGACTTCCGCCGCACTGATGATGGCGGGTACGTGCAGGTAGCTGGCGCTGGACTGTGGCGGGCCGATACACACCGATTCGTCCGCGAGCATCACGTACTTGGCCTCGCGGTCGGCTTCGGAATACACCGCTACGGTCTTGATACCCATCTCGCGGCAGGCACGCTGGATACGCAGGGCAATTTCGCCGCGATTGGCGATTAATATCTTTTCAAACATATGCAAGTCCCATTTGAACCGCAGAGGACGCCACCCCTCCCCTCAATCCCCTCCCGCGGGCGGGAGGGGAGGCAATCGCCCCTTCCCCCGCTCGCGGGGGAAAGTTGGGATGGGGGTCGCGTCCTCTGCGGTGAAAAGCCTTTAACCGATAATATACAATGGCTCGCCGTATTCAACCGGGTGGCCGTTCTCGACCAGAATTGCCTTGATGACGCCGCCCTGGTCGGCTTCGATCTCGTTGAGCATCTTCATGGCTTCGATAATGCACAAGGTGTCGCCGGCATTCACGCTCTGACCGACTTCGACGAAGGGCTTGGCACCGGGGGTGGCGGAGCGGTAGAAAGTGCCGACCATCGGCGACTTGACCTGATGGCCTTCCGGTTCTACCGGCGCAGCGACCGCCTCGACAGCCGCAACCGGTGCGCCGGGAGGCGGTGCGTAAGGTTGCTGTGCGTAGTGGGCGGGCATCATCATGGCTTGCGGCGCTGCCGGGCCGAAGCGGTTGATGCGGACGCGTTCCTCGCCCTCGGTGATTTCGAGTTCGGCAATGCCGGAATCGCTTACCAGGTCGATCAGTTTCTTGATTTTGCGTAAATCCATGGTTTAGTCCTCTTGATATTGCAGCGCAAATTGCAGGGCAAGCTCATATCCCTTCGCACCCAGGCCGCTGATGATGCCCACGGCCAGGTCGGAAAAGTAAGAATGGTGCCGGAACGGTTCGCGCGCGAAAACATTGGAAAGGTGTATCTCAACGAAAGGGATGCCCACGGCCGCGAGCGCATCGCGCATCGCCACGCTGGTGTGCGTAAAAGCGGCGGGGTTGATGAGGATGAAACGGGTGTTGCCATCGCGGGTTTGCTGGATTTTTTCGATCAATTCCGCTTCGCTGTTGCTTTGGAATGCCTCAAGGGTGACCTCGGCGGCGGCGGCCTGTTTTTCCAGGCGCTGGTTGATCTGCTCCAGGGTGTCGCTGCCGTAATGAGCAGGTTCGCGCCACCCCAGCAAATTCAGGTTGGGCCCATGCAGTACCAGTATTTTGCCGGCGTTGCTTTTGCCAGGATGCTTGCTTTTCATGGCGGCAAGTTTGCCGCAAATGGGGGTAACTTGTCCAGTTTTTCGCAGAAACTGTGGTTAATTCTCTACAACAGCGGCCTAATCAGCTTTTCCAGCTTTTCTTCGCGCAATTCGCCCACCGAGGCGGCGACAACCTTGCCCTGACGATCGAGAACCGCGCTGAACGGCAGTCCGCCCTGGGTGTTGCCGATAGCGCTGGATAGATCCACCGCGTCGTCCTGGCCGAGCAAAATCGGGTAATTGATCGCATTCTCACGCAAATAAGCCTGCACATTTTCCCGCGTATCGAGCGCGATACCGATGAAGACCAGCCCGCGTTCGCCGTATTTTCGCTGCATTTCGACAAAACCCGGCATCTCCTTGCGGCACGGC
>CALMWM010000209.1 GCA_937873435.1 uncultured Gallionellaceae bacterium | reverse complement strand
GAGTGGACGGGACTCGAACCCGCGACCCCCGGCGTGACAGGCCGGTATTCTAACCGACTGAACTACCACTCCTGAAAATCATAAACTCAAATGTATTAATTGGTGGGTGCTGACGGGATCGAACCGCCGACATTCGCCTTGTAAGGGCGACGCTCTACCAGCTGAGCTAAGCACCCATAAAGGAGCTAGTTTACAGCATCCTTAAGGGATTTGCCAGCCCTGAATTTCGGCACCTTCGCCGCCTTGATCTTGATGGTAGTGCCGGTACGCGGATTACGACCATTACGTGCAGCCCGCTTGCCGACATAGAAAGTACCAAAACCCACCAAGGTCACCATCTCCCCATTTTTCAAGGCGGCCTTGACAGCACCCACCGTCGCATCCAAGGCGCGACCTGCCGCCGCCTTGGAAATCTCCGCGGACCTGGCGATTTGATCAATCAATTCAGATTTATTCACGTGCGATCCCCTTTCAACAAAGTTAACCAACCATCGACGCTGCACTGGCTTTATAGCAAGCCGCAAATCCGACTGTCAAGCGATAACAGCATTACACCGAGAGGTTCAGTGCTTCGTGGCAATCACCTCGTCCGCCTTTTTCTCGGCCGTCGCCAAGGGCACGTCATCGTTTTCCGCCACGGCTTCCGGCTTGCGCTCCAAAGCCAGACCAAGTACTTCATCAATCCATTTAACCGGATGAATATCCAGTCGATTCTTGATATTTTCCGGGATTTCCGCTAAATCCTTGACGTTTTCTTGGGGAATCAACACCAACTTTATGCCGCCACGATGCGCGGCAAGCAGTTTTTCCTTCAATCCACCGATCGGCAAAACCTCGCCGCGCAGGGTGATTTCTCCGGTCATCGCCACATCGGCACGCACCGGAATACCTGTCAGCACCGACACCAAGGCCGTGCAAATCGCCACGCCGGCACTCGGGCCATCTTTAGGCGTGGCACCTTCAGGCAAATGAATGTGAATGTCTTTCTTCTCGTGGAAATCTCCGGCGATGCCCAAACCCTTCGCACGAGAGCGCACCACACTGAGAGCCGCCTGGATGGATTCCTGCATCACATCGCCGAGCTTGCCGGTGGTAATCATCTTGCCCTTGCCCGGCATCACGATGCTCTCGATGGTCAGCAACTCGCCGCCCACCTCGGTCCATGCCAACCCGGTGACCTGCCCGACCTGATTGGCCTTTTCCGCCATGCCGTAGCTATAACGGCGCACCCCCAGATACTTGTCGAGATTGCGCGTAGTCACCGCCACCTTGCCCTTATTGTTCTTGAGCAGCAACGCCTTCACCACCTTGCGGCAAATCTTGGCGATCTCCCGTTCCAGGCTACGCACACCGGCTTCGCGGGTGTAATAGCGCACGATATCCCGCACCACGCTTTCAGCCACGGAGATCTCGCTATCCTTGAGACCATGCACCTTCATCTGCTTGGACAACAGGTAACGCATGGCAATGGCGATCTTTTCGTCCTCGGTATAGCCGGACAAACGGATCACCTCCATACGATCCAGCAGCGGCGCCGGAATATTCATGGTATTCGAGGTGGCCACGAACATCACGTCGGACAGATCGTATTCGACCTCGACATAATGATCGACGAAGGTATGGTTCTGCTCCGGGTCGAGCACCTCAAGCAACGCCGATGACGGGTCGCCACGGAAATC
>CALMWM010000208.1 GCA_937873435.1 uncultured Gallionellaceae bacterium | reverse complement strand
GACCCCTTGATGGTGTGCGCAGCGCGGAAAACCGCCCCGATCGCCTCCTGGTCGCCGGGCTCGGATTCGAGATTGAGCAGCCCTTCCTCCATTGCCTGGAGCAGTTCCCGGCTTTCCGCCAGGAAGGTTTGCAGGGCTTGTTCCATATCCATGCGAGTCACCTGACCTGACCGGAAATCACCACCGGATCGCCGAAATAGGAAGCCATGTTGAACAGATCCAGCACTTCCAGCGTGGCCGGGCTATGCGCCACCAGGCGCAACGGCTTGCCGACGCGGGCCGCTTCCCGTTTGGCCAGCAGCAGCAACTGGAAACCCGCAGTATCGATTTCGACAACCTCGGACAAATTGAATTCGATTTCCCGGCAGCGTGCAATGCAATCCAGCAGCGCCGGCTTCAATTCGGCGGCATGGTAAATGGTCATCTCGCCGGACAGCAGCGCGCGGCACACGCCATCGCCGGTTTCGTCGATACGGATGCTCAAGCGGATTTCCCTTTGCTGGCGGCAGGCTTGCTCATGGCATTACGAGTTTTGCCACCGCAGCGAGCATTTGCGCGGGCTGGAACGGTTTGACCACCCACGCCTTGGCGCCTGCGGCCTGTCCTTCGAGTTTTTTCGCTTCCTGCGCTTCGGTGGTCAGCATGATCACCGGAGTGAATTTGAGATTGGCCATCTTTTTGGCTTCCTTGACGAAAGTGATGCCATCCATGTTGGGCATGTTCACATCGCTGATGATCAGATGCACCTTGCTGTTGGCGTTGAGCTTGCCCAGCGCATCCTTGCCGTCGCAAGCCTCGATCACCTCGTAACCCGCGCCCTTCAGGGCAATGCTGACAACTTGCCGCAAGGAAGCGGAGTCGTCCACGATCATGATGGTCTTTGCCATATTATTCTCCAACTAGAAAAAGGTGATTTCCGTAGCCTCTGCTGCTGCGGGCTCGGCGCTGCCGCGATGGTTGCGCCGTTGTTCCGGAGTAGTGTAGCCCAGCTCCATTTCATTCAACCAGGCGTTGGCGTCGATGGCCGAGGTGCCGCCTCTGTTGCGTTCGGCGATGTGTCTCGTGAGATGGCCGTGCAAGCCGCCAAGGTTATCGCGCACCTGCGCCAGGATTTGGCTGACCCTGTCCTGGAACTGGAGAAAGACCAGCGTGTCGGAGATTTCCGCACTGATGCCCTCGCTTTCGCGGCGCAACATTTCGGAGGACTCACTCAATCCCTTGGTGAACGACGCGAAGTTGGCCAGTACCCGGCGGATGGTTTCATCCGCTTCGGCTACCGAGCGGGTGTCTTCCGCGCCGAATTTATCGGCGACGCCGATGACCGACGAAATGGCGCTGTTGATCACGTTGACCTTTTCGGTCATTTTCTTGCCGGTATCGCTGGACAGGCTGGAGAGCTTGCGCACTTCGTCAGCCACTACCGCGAAGCCGCGTCCTGCCTCGCCGGCGCGTGCCGCTTCGATGGCGGCGTTGAGCGCCAGAAGGTTGGTTTGCGAAGCGATCTCGGCTACTTCGGCGGCCATTTGCTTCAACTCCGAGGTATAGGAAACCAGGTCGCGCACGTCGCGCACCATTTCGTCGCGCTTATGCAGTGCCGCATCCATCGAGCGGTTGAGTGCCACCAGGTCGGCCTCGCTCTGCGCCAGTACCGACGCCTCGCCGCTGCCAGAGACTTGTTGCGAGGCGATGGCGGACGTATGCAGGCGATCGACGATGGCGGCAAAACGCGCCGCCACTTCGGTGATGCCTTCCTCGGTCTGGCTGCGTGCGGTCTCGATTTGTTTTACCCAAATCGGTGCGGCCTTGTCGCAAACCTGTTCCAGCCCGGTGACGCTACCCGCTTGCCGGGCGGCTTGTTGTTCCTGCTCGGCCGATTCCCGGGATTGCTGCGCCAGACGCGCCAGGGTGAGGCGTTGGCGAAATGCGCTGCCCCAGGCGCAGCCTATGCTAAGCACCGCCAGCGCAACAGCGAGCTGGACTCCCGTTCCGTTCATTCCCGACACCCCAAGCAGCGCCGCCACGCCCGCGCCGCCGCTGATCAGCGGCGACAGCCACTGCCAAGCGTCCGTATCCGTATGCATTGAATTTCCCTTTTAATTTGTTCCAGACATGCTGGATTTTCCGGCTTGTCCCAAGGCGGCGTGCCTCTCGTCCAGAGCCTTCCAGCGTGCCACTAGCGACAATACCACATCGTTTCGCATGAATTTCGGACGAGTCGTAATTTATGTAATCCGCCGCGCAACAGCGACAGCGGTTGAAAAAGTATATTTCGTTTATGTGATAGGTCAACCTTGAATAGCGGCATTTTACCTTGCGCTAGCGTGCGAAGAGGAGATTACGGATGGCCGCGCTGCGGATTTGCACTGGCCTGTGGCGATAGACCGAGTGCAACGGCGAAGGAGGGTGTTAGGTAAGTGCCGGTTCGGAAAAGCGTTTCTGGATTTCCAGGATGCCGGGAAGCGCCGTGTCGAAGGCATCGACCAGCAGTGGGTCGAAATGGGTTCCCCGATTCTTGTGGAGATAAGTGACTGCGGCTTCGTTGGTCCATCTTTTTTTGTAGGGACGATCGTTGGTCAGCGCGTCGAAAACGTCGCAGACGGCGACGATTCGTCCTTCGATGGGGATGTTTTCCCCCTTCAGCGCATTGGGGTAGCCCGTGCCGTCCCATTTCTCGTGGTGGGTAAGGGCAATGTCATGCGCCATTTCCATCAGTCTGGAAGGGTGGCCGGCAAGAATCGCCGCGCCGATGGTGGTATGGGTTTTGATGATGTTGAATTCGGCGGGGTCGAGCGGGCCGGGCTTAAGCAGGATGGCGTCGGAAATGGCGACCTTGCCGATGTCGTGCATCGGGGCGGTATGGAGCAACATTTCGCATTCTTCCTCGGGTTGTTCCAGCACGCGCGCCAAGTGTTCGCAATACTGGCTCATGCGCACGATGTGCAGCCCGGTTTCGTTGTCGTGGTACTCGATGGCGCGCCCGAGACGGTGAATGATTTCCAGGCGGAAAAATACCTGGGTACCTGGTATGAAATCGTCC
>CALMWM010000207.1 GCA_937873435.1 uncultured Gallionellaceae bacterium | reverse complement strand
GCCGGCCGTGTTCTCTCTAACGCCTCAGCCGTTGGAGCGGATAGCAGTACAGGTGCCGCCCGGCATACCCTCGGCCTTGCTCGAACGACGCCCCGACATCGCCGCCGCCGAACGGGCCATGGCGTCCGCCAACGCTCGCATCGGCACGGCGCAGGCTGCCTTTTTTCCGCGCCTGAACCTGACCGGGGCGCTAGGATACGAATCGGCGGAACTGGGCGACCTATTCAAATGGAGCAGCCGCGCCTTTGTCATGGGGCCGCTGGCCGGCACCCTGCTCACGCTGCCGATCTTCGACGGCGGCGCCCGCCAGGCCGGGGTGGACCAGGCGACGGCGGCGTACGAGGAAGACGTGGCGAACTATCGGCAGACCGTGCTGCGCGCCTTTAAGGAAGTCGAGGACAACCTCGCCCACTTGCGTCTGCTCGGCGATCAGACCCAGGCGCAGGACGAGGCGGTCAAATCCGTGCGCCGGGCGGCCGGCCTCTCGCAGATCCAGTACCGTGAAGGTTATGTCAGCCAACTCAGCGTCATCGACGCCGATCGCAGCGTATTGCAGCAGCGGCGGGTGGCAATCCAGCTCGATGCGGAGCGAGCCGGCGCCACGGTGAGCCTGATCCGCGCCATCGGCGGCGGCTGGGGCGCTGAATCAAGAAACTGATTATTCCTGGCTCAGTAGCGATTCTCTGGAAATGCGGGAACTCGCACCAGTTCCATCATCAGTACGTTTGGGTCGCTTGGCGTCATGACATTCGTTGCCAACGTTTTCAACACCGCCGAGCAGCGGGCAGGCGCCAAACAGTTCGGCCACCCAGTCCACGAAAGCGCGTACCTTGGGCGACAGGTGGCGGTTTTGCAAGTAGGCTACCCAGATTGGTATAGGCGAGGACGACAGTTGCGGCAGCACTTCTATCAAGGCGCCGGATTCAAGATGCGGCAGCACCATGTAGCGGGGCGGCCGGATCAGACCGAAGCCTTGCAGGCCGCAGGCGACATAGGCTTCGGCGTCGTTGACCGAGACAGTACCCGACATTTTCACCGGGGTGGATACGCCGTCGACGACGAAATCCCAGTCGAAGGTGCGACCGGTGCTGCTGGAAAAATAGTGCACGGCCTTGTGTTGCTGTAGGTCATCGATGCCGGTCGGCGTGCCGTAACGTTCAAAATATTCGGGCGCGGCACAGGTAACGGTCTTGAAGGTGCCGATGCGGCGGGCGACCAGGGTCGAATCCTGCAATTCGCCGATGCGGATAACGCAATCGACTGCATCGCGCACCAGGTCGACCTCGTGGTCGCCCATGCCGATGGCCAGTTCGATCTCCGGGTAGCGGCCGTGGAACTCGCAGAGGTGGGGAATCAGGACCCGTCGGCCGATTTTGGATGGCACGTCGATGCGCAATCGTCCCTTCGGCCCGCTGGCGACATCGCGGAACGAGGATTCGGTTTCCTCGACCTCACCCAGGATGCGGGCGCAATGCTCGTAATAGGCCGCGCCGTCCGGCGTCAGGCTGATTCGCCGCGTCGTGCGGTTGAGCAGGCGGACCTCGAGCAGGGCTTCGAGATTCTGGATGATGGTCGTCACCGTCGCCCGGGGTAGCCCCAGATTGTCGGCGGCACGGGAAAAACTGTTGGCATCCACGACCCGCGTGAAGACCTGCATGGCTTGAAAACGGTCCATCTTTGTTCTTCCTTGTTAGATGCGATTGTTTGCTTACGCCGAATAGTATTGTTGAAATATACATATTTATTCGGATGAATGTAACCCCCAGAATAGCTCCATCAAAGCTTTCCGTTCAACCCAACTGGAGCGTGATCCACATGAACTCACCGCACATTGATGTCCTGTTTCAGCCATTCCGGATAAAGTCGCTGGAATTGAAGAACCGTATCGTCATGGCCCCCATGACGCGCTCGTTTTCGCCGAATGGCGTGCCCGGCGAGAACGTTGCGGCCTATTACCGGCGCCGCGCCGAGAACGAAGTGGGACTGATCCTTTCCGAGGGTACGGCGATCGACCGGCCGGCCGCCAAGAACGACCCGAATGTGCCCTTCTTCCACGGCGAGGCCGCGCTCGCGGGCTGGAAGCGGGTGATCGACGAAGTCCACGCCGCCTCCGGTAAGATGGGGCCGCAACTCTGGCACGTGGGCTCGGTGCCCGCCAGTGGGCCGGCTAGCGACTGGGTGCCGCCGGGGCCGGTGGAAAGTCCTTCCGGCCTCGTCGCGCCTGACGCGCCGCGCGGCGAGGCCATGAGCGACGCGACCATCGCCGACACGATCGCCGCCTACAGCCGCGCGGCCGCCGACGCCAAGCGGCTGGGATTCGATACCTTCGAAATCCACGGCGCCCACGGTTACCTGATCGACCAATTCTTCTGGAGCGGCACGAACAAACGCACGGACGGCTTCGGCGGCGCCACGTTGAAAGAGCGCGCCCGCTTCGCCGTCGAGATGGTGAAGCACATGCGCGCGGCGGTCGGGCCAGACTACCCCATCATCCTACGAGTAAGCCAATGGAAGCAGCAGGACTACGCCGCCCGTCTCGCCGAGATGCCCGCCGACATGGCCGACTGGCTCGTTCCGCTGGTGGAAGCCGGTGTGGACGTCCTACATTGCTCGCAGCGCCGCTTCTGGGAGCCGGAGTTTCCGGATATAGATGGCGAGTCCGGGCTGAATTTCGCGGGCTGGGCCAAGAAGCTCACGGGCGCGGCCACCATCAGCGTCGGCTCGGTCGGGCTGTCGGGCGACTTCTTCGGCGCCTTCTCCGGCGAAAGCTCCCATCCTGCCGCCCTGGACAAACTCATCCAGCGACTGGAGCGCGAGGAGTTCGACCTGATCGCCGTCGGCCGGGCGCTCCTGAACGACCCGTGCTGGGTGTCGAAGGTGCGCACCGGCGACAGCGGGAGCCTGAAGGACTTCAGTGTCGCCGCTTTGGGCGATCTGGTCTGAGGCGGCGAGTACACGCCTACTTATTCAGCTATGCTCACCGGAGCAGCATAACTTAACGGCAAGGGTCTCAGAGCGTCGTTAGCCTGGCCAGCCAGTCACCGAACAGTGACGTTAATATGGTGACCGCCGGCAAGACGTAAAAATAAGCGCGCATCATGTTGCGTATCTTGCGGTTCGCGGTATTCAATTCCATGAAGTGGTCGATCACCATTCGACCCTTGAATGCCATGGTCAGGCAGATAATCAGCGTGACAGCAAGGCCTGGGTCGGCGGATTCGCCGAGCAGGGTGCCGGCCAGAGTCAAAATAATCAGCAGCAGCCAGAGTGTATCGAGGAGTTTGTCGTGTGACATGTGGCGGCTCCTTTTTAGCGCAACACGTACAGCAGCGGGAAGATGATCAGCCATGCCAGATCGGTGGCGTGCCAATAGGAGGCGAACGCTTCCAGTCCTTCATGATCTTCCGGCGAATAGGCGCCGGTTTTGGTGCGCACTGTGACCCAAAGCAACCCCATGGCTCCCCATACGATGTGAACCATGTGAGTAAAGGTCAGGTAATAGTAGGTCGTGAAGAAAATGCTGGTGCGGCCAGTAATGCCGTGCTCGACGTTCCACTGGAATTCAAAGTATTTGGTGAGCAGGTAGCCGGCTATCGTGAACGCCACGCCGTACAGCCAGCGGGCGCTGACGTCGCGCTGGTTACGGCGGATCGCCATGACCGCCTTGGCAACGAAATAGCTGCCGGAAATCATCATGATGGTGTTGAACATGCCGGCCAGCGTGCTCAATTGCGGCGGGCCTTCGCGGAAGGCTTCCGGGTGGTGGGCCTTGGCCAGGAAGTACACGCTGAACAGCAGCGCAAACTCGGTCATTTCGCTGAATATGCCTACCCAGATTCCCTTGTTTCCGGGAATCCTGGCTTCGCTGGAAGGCGCCAGCGAGGCGTCTGCTGTCAGTATCACTGCCGTCACCGTTTTAGGTTGACTAAAACGCTAAGGATAGAGGCAAATCGTCAGCAGCAAAAGCAAATTTTCGAGTCAGGAGGCATGGAATCGAGAAGAGATGTAAAGAGGGGGCAAACCGGCCATGTCCTGGACCGGCTTGCTGGGGGGGATGAAGCTTACGCGGCGTCGCCTTGCACGGCTTTCAGTACCACCGGTACCAGTGCTTCGGGTAGCTTGATGATGCTGAGCGCGGCTTCGTGGCCTTTGCTGGACATTTTTTTCCAGGTTTTGCGCAGGATGTCGATCATCTTGGCTTCGCCGGCACTGCCATATTTGTTTACGAACTCTTCCAGGTAATGTTCGAGGAACACCAGATCCACGATGTCTTCCATCATCTGGGTTTCCGGGTTGAGCTTGAGCGCTTCCTTGCGCACGATGGAGTGGACGCGGGCAATCATTTCCTCATCGTAACCGACTTCGCGCAGGACTTCGGCGGTGAGGTCGGCGTGGAATTTATACAGGCGGATACGCCATTGCTTGTAGCCGATTGGCGTCATCGGGTATTCGCTACGCGGAATCGCCCAGCGCTTGATATGTTGGGCACGTACCGCCAGTTGCACCGCTTCCGACGCGTCCGGTGCGAAACGATGCTGCATGTCGGTCATGCGTTGTGCGTACAGCAGTTCCTTGGAGTATTCTTTGCCGTCCGCGCTAACCTTGTTGGGGTCTTGGGCGTTGACGGCGTCGAAGGCGGCGATGGCTTTCTCGAAGCGCTGGGTGTCGGAAATCATGGTGGTCTTTTCTCCAAAAAAAATTAATGGCTTATTGTAACTAAGATGCTTTTATACATGTTTTCTACATTTTTCGAGCTGTATTGAGATGTTCGCCTGGCTGAAAAAAAAGCTGCGCCGACAACAGTTGCATGAGTCCCATGTCGCTCCCGAGCAATGGGAGAGAGTCGAAGCTCAGATGCCTTTCCTGGGCTTTCTCGATGTGCATGAGCGGCGCCGCTTGCGTTTGCTGGCACTGCAGTTCCTCAGCGAGAAGGCGCTGCACGGAGCTCAGGATGAGGTTTTTGGCGCCGACGAACATCTTGCTATCGCACTGCAAGCCTGTCTGCCGATACTCAATCTGGGGCTGGATTACTACCGCGGTTGGGTGGAAGTCATCGTCTATCCCGGCGAGTTCGTCGTGCCGCGCAGTATCATGGACGAAGACGGCGTCGTCCATGAATACGACGATGTGATTTCCGGCGAGGCTTGGGAGAATGGCCCGGTGGTTCTTTCCTGGCCGCAGGAAACCGATGCCGAAGCCGGTATCAACGTGGTAATCCACGAATTCGTCCACAAACTCGATATGCTCAACGGCGTGGCCAGCGGCCAGCCACCGTTGCATAGCGGGATGAGCCAGGTAGTCTGGGCGCGGGCTTTTTCCGCCGCGTACGAGGATTTTCTCACCCGCCTCGACGCTGACGAAGAAACGCCGCTCGACCCTTATGCGGGCGAGCACCCGGCAGAATTCTTTGCGGTGGCGAGTGAGGCCTTTTTCGTCGATCCTATGCGACTATTCTCGGTATATCCGGCTGTATATCGCCAATTGGCGTTGTTTTACCGCCAGGAACCTATCAAACCAGACCGCGTCAAGCAGGATGCAGCGGTATGATTTTTTTCTGTTTCCTGTTTGCGGGCTGCGCGAGTCTGCTGCCGTCCAGCAAGACGACGGTCATTTCGCTTTGGGAGGATTTCGATAGCGCCAAGGCGAATTACGGGAAAATCTTCCCCGGGAAAACGACCATCGAGGAGCTGAATCAAATAGGCTTTGATCCTTATAAAGTACCCAATATCAGGATCTTGAATGCGACGGACACGATCAACATATTCTTGTCGAACCCCTCGATAAGAATCGAGAATCTTGACTCGGGCGTCCAAAAATGCTTCGAAGTGAAGACGCGGTGTACCAGTTATCGGATCGAGCCGGCTATCCAGGACAGCAAGCGGATCGGTAATTTTTGGGCGGACCTGTTTACGTTCAAGCGGCACACGGTATCCACCGGCTGGGAATTCCGGGGGTTGATCATCATGGTTGACAATGTTGTCGTCTACAAGGACCCGGAAGGAGGCCGCCCCACAATTCACACGGAAGAGGTTCAAATC
>CALMWM010000206.1 GCA_937873435.1 uncultured Gallionellaceae bacterium | reverse complement strand
TGACCGCCAGCAACACGACGATCGAGGACAGGACGTCGGCTTGCCGGTGGCGCCGGGTTTGCGCAACAGGAACTGGTGTACGCGCAGATCCACCTCGCCGCAGATTTTCAGCGGCGTTTCCAGCAAAAGATCGAGCGTGGTGCCTACTGCGCCTCCCGTGGAGTTTTCCACCGGAACTACGCCGTAGTCCGCCATGCCAGCCTCCACTTGGCGAAATGCTTCGTCGATGGAGGAACACGGCTGGGTTTGCGCGGCGTGGCCGAAATGCTTGACGGCGGCGGCTTGGCTGAAGGTTCCTTGCGGGCCGAGAAAGGTGACGACCAGCGGTTTCTCCAGTGCCAGGCAAGCCGACATGATTTCGCGAAACAGCCGTGCCACGGTTTCGCCCGCCAAAGGACCGGGGTTGTTTTCCTTGACGCGGCGCAGCACCTGGGCCTCGCGCTCGGGTCGGTAGACCACGCTCCCGCCTTTCAGTGCGCCGATGGCCTGGGCGTGGCCGGCGCGGGCGTTGACCAGCTTGAGCATCTCGTCGTCGATGGCGTCGATAGCCGCGCGGTGTTGTGCTAGATCGTCAGACATGGCTGCGCTCGAATTCCTGCATGAATTGCGTCAGCGCCCTGACGCCGTCGATCGGCATGGCGTTGTAGATCGAGGCGCGCATTCCGCCTACCGAACTGTGTCCCTTGATTTGCACGATGCCGTGTTTTTTCGCCTCGGCAATGAAGCTTTCGTCCAGGCTGCTCTTGGTCAGCGTGAAGGGAATGTTCATGCGCGAACGGCAGGAGGGTTCGACGGGGTTGCGATACAGCGAGCTGGCGTCGATGGTGTCGTATAGCAGTTGGGCTTTTTCGAGATTGATTTTTTCGATTGCATTCAGCCCGCCCTGGCGTTTCAGCCACTTGAAGACCAAGCCGGCCATGTAGATGGCGTAGGTCGGGGGGGTATTGAGCATCGAGCCGTTTTCTGCCTGTACTGCATAGTCGAGCAGGGTCGGAATATTTGCCGGAGCATGGCCCAGCAGGTCGTCGCGCAGGATCACGATGGTGACGCCGGCTGGGCCGATGTTCTTTTGCGCGCCGGCGTAAATCAGCGCATAGCGCGACACGTCGATGGGGCGCGAGAGGATGTGCGACGACATGTCGGCCACCAGCGGCACATTGCCCGATAGACCTGCGACGTCATGGACTTCGACGCCGTGGATGGTTTCGTTGGTGCAGACATGCAGGTAGGCGGCGTTCGGGTCGAGTTGGATTTCGTCCGGGGCAAGCCAGCGGGTGAACTTGTCGGCTTCGGTGGTGCCGGCGCAGCGCACCGTGCCGAAACGCTGCGCTTCCTTGTAGGCTTTTTTCGACCAGGAGCCGCTTACCAGATAGTCGGCGGAACGCCCGGCGAGCAGGTTCAGCGGAATCTGGGCGAATTGCAGCGTTGCACCGCCCTGCAGGAACAGCACCTTGTAGTTGGCGGGGATTGCCATCAGTTCGCGCAGGTCGGCTTCGGCCTGGGCCAGGATGCCCATGAACTCTTTGCCGCGATGGCTCATCTCCATCACCGACATGCCGCAGCCTTGCCAGTTGGGAAGCTCGTCGCGCGCCTGCTCCAGCACCTCCTGGGGCAGCATCGCGGGACCGGCGCTGAAATTGTGGATACGTTCCATGTCTAAAAGCAATTTCTAAATTTGAATTTTCGGTGTTGAATCGAGGTGCAGCAAGCCGCTAGATCAATTCAACATTCAATATTTGTCATTCAAGGTCCGGGCTGTCGCTTTCGCCGCTCTCGCTTCCAGCATCGATACCGGTTTCACCATCGGTTTCGCTGTCGGTTTCGACGATGCGTTCAACGCCGACCAGCTTGCCGCCCTCGTCCACATTGATCAAGGTGACGCCCTGGGTGGCGCGCCCCATGATGCGGATTTCCCTGACGCGAGTGCGGATCAGCACGCCATCGTTGGTGATCAGCATGATCTCGTCGTCCTCTGCCACCAGCGTGGCCGCGACCACCTTGCCGTTACGGTCGCTGGTCTGGATCGCGATCATCCCCTGGGTGCCGCGTCCGTGGCGGGTGTACTCTTCAATCGGAGAACGCTTGCCATAGCCATTCTCGGTGGCGGTGAGTACGGTCAGATCATCGGCGCCGGCAACCAGCATCGAAATCACTTTCTGCGATGCTGCCAGGCGCATCCCGATCACGCCGCGCGACACGCGACCCATCGGGCGCACGTCGTTTTCGTCGAAGCGCACCGCCTTGCCGCCGTCGGAGAATAGCATCACGTCATGCTGTCCGTCGGTGATGGCGACGCCGATCAGGAAATCGCCTTCGTCGAGATTGACCGCGATGATGCCCCTGCGAGTCGGACGCGAGAAATCGGACAACGGGGTTTTCTTGACGATGCCGTTGGAGGTCGCCATGAAAATGAAATGATTTTCGTCGAATTCCTTGACCGGCAGGATCGCGTTGATCTTCTCATTTTCCTCGAGTTGCAGCAGGTTGACGATAGGCTTGCCGCGCGAACCGCGGCTGCCCTGCGGCACTTCGTAGACCTTGATCCAGTAAACCCGGCCACGGTTGGAGAAGCATAAAATATAGTCGTGGGTGTTGGCGACGAAGAGTTTTTCGATGAAATCGTCTTCCTTGGTGGTCGTCGCCTGCTTGCCGCGGCCGCCGCGTTTCTGCGCACGGTAATCTTCAAGCGGCTGAGACTTGATATAACCGGTATGGGACAGCGTGACCACCACGTCCTGCGGTGCGATCAGGTCTTCCAGGCTCAAATCCTGGGCGTTGGCGACAATTTCGCTGCGGCGCTTGTCGCCAAATTGCAGCTTGATCGCATTCAGTTCCAGTACGATGATTTCGGTCACCCGTTGCGGTTTCGCCAGGATGTCGAGCAAGTCGGCGATTTTTTCCATCACGTCCTTGTACTCGGCGACGATCTTGTCCTGTTCCAGCCCGGTCAGGCGTTGCAGGCGCAGTTCCAGGATGGCTTGCGCCTGGTTCTCGGAGAGGCGGTAGCCTTGCGCTTGCAGGCCGAATTCGGCGGCCAGCCATTCGGGGCGGGAGGCGTCGGCGGCGGTGCGCTTGAGCATTTCCTCGACCAGCGGCGAGTGCCACTCGCGCGCCATCAGGCCTTCCTTGGCGACGGCGGGGGTCGGGGCGGCCTTGATCAGCGCGATCACTTCGTCCACGTTGGATAGCGCGACTGCCAGGCCTTCCAGGATGTGGCCGCGGTCGCGGGCTTTCTTCAGTTCGAATACGGTACGCCGCGTCACCACTTCGCGGCGATGGCGCAGAAAGGCGCTGAGCATCTGCTTCAGGTTCAGTAGGCGCGGCTGGCCGTCCATCAGCGCCACCATGTTCATGCCGAAGGTGTCCTGCAGCTGGGTAAGCTTGTAGAGGTTGTTGAGGATAACCTCGGGATTTTCGCCGCGCTTGAGTTCGATCACCATGCGCATCCCGGACTTGTCCGATTCGTCGCGCAGTTCGGAGATGCCTTCCAGGCGTTTTTCGCGTACCAGTTCGGCGATTTTTTCCAGCAGGTTTTTCTTGTTGACCTGGTAGGGCAGCTCGTCGACGATGATCGCCTGGCGTCCGACGGATTTCTCGATGTCTTCGAAATGCGCGCGCGCCCGCATCACCACGCGACCGCGACCGGTGCGATAGCCTTCCTTGACGCCGACGGTGCCGTAGATGATGGCGGCGGTGGGGAAATCCGGCGCGGGGATGATGTCGATCAATTCCTCGATGTCGGTATCTGGTTCGGCCAGCAATTTCAGGCACGCATCGACGACTTCGTTGAGGTTGTGCGGCGGGATGTTGGTCGCCATGCCGACCGCGATGCCGGAGCTGCCGTTGATCAGCAGGTTGGGCAGCTTCGACGGCATGATCAGCGGTTCGTGCTCTGAACCGTCGTAGTTCGGGCCGAAATCCACCGTTTCCTTGTCGAGATCGGCCAGCAATTCGTGGGCGATCCGCGCCATGCGAATCTCGGTGTAACGCATGGCCGCCGCGTTGTCGCCGTCGACCGAGCCGAAGTTGCCCTGGCCGTCCACCAATGGGTAGCGCAGACTGAAATCCTGGGCCATCCGCACGATGGTGTCGTACACCGCAGTATCGCCGTGAGGGTGGTATTTACCGATGACGTCGCCGACGATACGCGCAGACTTCTTGTAAGCCTTGTTCCAATCGTTGGACAACTCGTGCATGGCGAAAAGCACACGCCGATGCACCGGCTTCAGGCCGTCGCGTACATCCGGCAGGGCGCGCCCAACGATTACGCTCATCGCGTAATCGAGGTAGGAACGGCGCATTTCTTCTTCGAGGCTGACTGGGAGGGTTTCTTTGGCGAATTGGTCCATATGCGGGATTCTTGAGTATCTACCGGCCTTTTGGCATGGGCATATAGAAAAATGCTGATTCTAACACGCCAGCTTCGGCATAGGCCACACTCACTTGACAGGTTTCACCTCGCGTTGCAAGAATTCATGGAATAGTTTCTTGACAACATGGGTATCTTGATTTCAAATGCGCGCAAACTTGATCTATACTGGCATCAGCATTTAAAGTAAGTATTAACAATATTTTTTGCAATATTTTTAAGTTTTACAAGGAGAAAAACATGAATTCTGTACCTGCCAAAAAAATCGCGCTGGGTTTTGTTACCGTGGCCGCTCTGATGGTCATGGGTAGCGCCATTGCGCATCCCGTAGAGAAAGAAGGTTACCTGATCGATTCGCGCAGTAATGTCGTCAAGAACAATTATGGCGAATGCTGGCGTACCGGTTACTGGACGCCGGCCATGGCGATCGAAGAGTGCGATCCCGATCTGGTGAAGAAGGAAGCGCCGAAACCGGCGACCAGGGCGATTGAGGCCGCGCCGGCTCCTGTAGTTGCCGGTCCGGACAAGCCTGCCGTCAAGGCCGATTTCAAGGCTGAGACCCTGTTCGATTTCGACAAGTCGGTGGTCAAGGCCGAAGGTCAACAAGAGTTGGATAGCAAGATCGTTACCGGCATGAAGGATCATCCTGAAGTCGAAATGCTGCTGGTGACCGGTCACACCGACCGTCTCGGTACCGCCAAGTACAACCAGAAGCTGTCCGAGCGCCGCGCTGCCGCGGTGAAGGCCTATCTGGTGAAGCAGGGCGTTGCCGCCGAGCGCATTCACACGGTCGGCAAGGGTGAGTCCGAGCCGAACATGGATGCCAACACCAAGGAAAATTGCAAGAAGGTGAAGGGCAAGAAGAAATTGATCGCCTGCCTGCAACCGGATCGTCGCGTTACCGTCGAGCCGGAAATTCAGGTGCCGGTTCAGAAGTAATCTTCTTTCCGGAGTAACTAGCCCCGCCGTTGTGCGGGGCTTTTTTATGGGCTAAATTGCCGCCATGTCTGATCAAACCACCATTCCAGTCGATACCCTGATCGATGCACGCTGGGTCATTCCGGTCGAGCCGGAGCGACAAGTGCTCGCGCACCACAGTGTGGCAGTCGAAGCTGGGCGCATCGCCGCCATTTTACCTACTCAGGAAGCGCATAATCGCTATGCGGCACGTCACCATTACCGCTTGGACGACCATGCGCTGATTCCCGGCCTGATCAACCTCCACACTCACGCGTCGATGACACTGTTGCGTGGTTTGGCAGACGATATTCCGTTGATGGATTGGCTTAACCAGTACATTTGGCCGGCCGAGGGCAAATACGTTGCACCGGAATTCGTGCATGATGGTGCGCTCCTGGCTTGCGCCAAGATGCTGCGCGGCGGCGTTACTTGCTTCAGCGACATGTATTTTTTTCCGGAGGACGTGGCGAAGGCCGTGCTTTCGGCGAAAATGCGCGCCTCCATCGGGATGCTGGCGATGGAATTTCCTACCTCCTATGCCGCCGATGCCGACGATTATCTTAACAAGGGCTTGGCGTTCCGCGACGAAATGGGCGACGAGCCGTTAATCCATCCCTGCTTCGCTCCCCATGCGCCCTATACCGTTAGCGACAAGACCTTCGCTAAGATTTTGACCTACGCCGAGCAATTGGATCTCGTCATTTCCATCCATC
>CALMWM010000205.1 GCA_937873435.1 uncultured Gallionellaceae bacterium | reverse complement strand
TAGATAAACGCAAAAACGGCAACGTGATCTGGATTGCGCCGCGCGACGAGCTGGCATTGAAAGAAAAGCTCGAACTGGAAGCACAAAATCAGATTGCCGATCTCGAACCGTTGCAGACCGAGTATTACCAACTTAACTATTTGCGCGCCGATCAGGTCAAGAATATTTTGACCGGGGTAGTTGGCACGGCTGCCGACAAGGAAGAGAAGGTCAAATGCCAAGCGCGCTTTGACGAAGGCCAAGGCATATCTTCAGCAAGTGGCGCTGCCGCTCAAGGCGGCGGCGCGGGAGGGACAACACCACAAATCCTGTCCAAACGTGGAAGCGCCACCTACGAACTGAAGAAAAACGTACTGATCGTCAACGACGTTCCGAGCAAGCACCAGGAAATTCGCAAGGTGTTAAGCGTCATCGATGTCCCGGCCAAGCAGGTGGTGATCGAATCGCGCATCGTACTGGTGGATGATCGCTTCAGCAAGCAGTTGGGCGCACGCTTTGGCATACAATCGTATGCCCGCTCCAACGGAACTGCACTAGGGGTTTCGCAAAACATCACCAACAGCCAGGCATTGGCGATATCACGTGGAGCCTTGGGACCGGTCAACACTGGATTTGGTGCAACCACCACGGTGGCAGCCGACGGCACGGCAACCACGACATTGAATAGATCGAGCAATATCGGCTCAGGTTCTTCAAGAAACGCAGGTGCCGCCGATGCCAACGTCAATCTACCTGTCGCCAATGCCGCAGGAGCGCTGGGACTGACGCTGATGAACATCGCCTCCGGTAACCTGGTCAATCTGGAACTCTCGGCAATGGAGGCCGACAATCGCGGTAAAGTGGTCGCCAGCCCGCGAGTGATGACATCCAACCAGCGTCCTGCATTTATCGTCCAGGCGGTCGAGGTTCCGAACATCACGCCCGGAACCGGTACATCGCTGGCGACTTTCAGCTATCGACAGGTGGGTATCTGTCTACTAGTCAATCCGCAAATCCTCAACAACAACACGGTAGTGCTGGATGTGGAGGTCAACAAGGACACACTGGGTGAAAAATTGTCTTTCAGCGGCTATGACAACTTCCTGGTGGATGCCCGTAAAATAAAAACCCAAGTTCTGCTGAACAATGGTGAAACAGCGGTACTAGGCGGCATCTTCGAACAGGAAACTCACAACGACGTGGAAAAGGTGCCGTTTCTGGGCGACATTCCATTGTTGGGAAATTTGTTTAAAACCACCTCGAAAAAAGACGACAAAAAAGAACTGCTGATTTTCATAACACCGAAAATTCTCAGCGATAGCTTGAACATGCACTAAAAAATAGTCAGGGTGGATCAGGGCTAACGGGCAAAAGCGTTCAGCAAAAAAGCGCGCTTGATGTTCGCAAGATGCTTTTGTATAGTGCGGCTCTGGGGTCTGATTCAGACAGAATTAACAATATTAAAGGGGTTCAAGTGAATAATATGGCGCATCGCCCGTCCGGCTTCACCTTTTTGGCAACGGCCTTTTTACTAGGGCTGCTAGCCCTGCTCTCGGGATGTGGAAGCGGTTCCGGAGAGCCATCGACTTCGACAGGCACTACAAGTGCGCTTACTGTTTCACCATCAACCGCAAGCGGAAGCACAGGGCAAACGCTGAATTTCGTCATTACCGGTGGCTCCCCGAGCTACACCGTCACCTCGAGCAACCCGTCAATCGCCACGGTTTCCGCCGTCACTTCTTCCGCCGGCAAATACAGCTTTTCCGCCACCTTGGTGAGCGCCGGCACGGCTGCGTTGACTGTCGTGGATTCTAAAAACACCACTGCCGCGGTTACGGTGACAGTAACCGCCAGCTCTGCGGCATCGCTGATAACCTCCGCACCCTCCACCGTCACCATCGGTGTTGGAGCGATATATCAGCAGAGCTACACCATCAGCGGCGGCACGGCACCCTATACTGCCACCAGCGCCAATACCAACGTGGCCACGGCAACCAGCAGCGGGTCAGCGGTGACCATTACCGGGGTAGCCGCGGGGACAACCACGGTGTTGGTTACAGATGCAACCGGTTCCGCGTCGGTAACAATTACGATTAACGTGGCAACAGTAACCGGCACCGGGTTTACCGTTCTCGGGAACACTACTTGGACCATAGGCGGCAACGGCGACGGCATTCTAACCAACGACTGTCCTGCCGGCACCCCTCCTTATGGCGTGTACTATGTCAACGGCGGAATACCGCCCTACACCGTATCGTCAACTGTCCCACAGGTTGGAACCGTTCTGTCGGCGGTTCCAACCGCTGCTGTTACCGCAAGCGCCTCCACGGTTACGGTAAGCACGACTGGCGGCTCTTTCGTGGTGGCATGGCCGAATTCACCCTGCGTAGGAAGCGGAACAGCTTCATTCGAGGTAAAGGATTCTACCGGCACAGTCGTATCGCCAGCGCCGACATTCGTAATAACCTGGACCCCGTCCTAAGAAGGGATCTTCAGGGCTGAGCGTGCGAAGCCCTCGTACTCACCCAGCCCCTCTCGACGAGGGGCTTTTTTTCAGCATGCCAGAGGCCAGGGTTACTTTAGCGGCAGTTCGAAGCTTCCCTCACCGCGCTCAACTGCAATCAGGCGCAGCAGAGGAACGAGTTGCTGCTGATGCTGCCAGGATACTCGTGCGGTAACTGGAAATTGCGGGGGAGCGCCTTTCGGCCACGTCCCTTTGCCGTCAAGCTGCAGCGGCCCTTGCAAGGTTCGTAGCAAGGCGTGAGTTGAGGTTCCTTCGAATTCAAGGCGAAGTTCATAGTCGCCCAGCGGCGCGACCGGGGTCAGCGCCGAAGCGGCAGCGCGCCACTGCAATGTAGTATTCCCATGCAGGCCGTTGCGGCCGATGAAAAGCCGCTCGACATGAAGCGATACCTCGCCACCAAGCCCTAGCGGCATTAATTTCGGCACAGCCAGCCCCAGTGCCGCAGCCGGCAAGTCGACATCGGCGTCCGCGACCTCAATCCCCGACAAGGAAATCATCACCGGCAAATATCTGCTTGCACGATCCAGCGCGACTTCGCAAACCAGGTGTCCGTGCAGCAGGGATAGCGGCAGAAAACGCCAGGCGAGACTTTTTGCGATGCCGATTCGCCCGTCTGTATCGCGAATTTCGATCTGGCCCGCGCCCGACCACAACGAACCCTGCGCTTCAGCCAGGCGCAGCCTGCCGTTGCTCGCACCTTGCAGGGCGGCATCGACCAGCGTCGCCGGCGCGGTGGCGGCAAGCCCGATGAGGTATGCGCCGAAACCGACAGCCAGCGGTATCCAGCGCATGGCTTACTGCGCCGTGGCGCGGCTGAAGGTCGCTGAAACGCTCACCAGTCCCGGCGTGGATAGCGCTTCAGCCCGGCAAGCGACCAGACGGACTTGTTGCGCTTGCAGGTTCGCGACCCAAGCCAGCCAGTCCGCGAATGCGATGGCGCCGAATTCCACCTGCACCTGATTACTGTCCAGGGCGTCCAGACGCGCCAAGGCATGAGCCAACCCGGCTGAGCCGACTTGGGCCTGCACCAGCATACGCAGGTCGGTTTGTGCTATCGCTACAGTGGGTGCGGCACGCAAACGCGCAAGCTCTACAGCATCCCGGTCGAGACGGCCGGCCTGTGCCTGCAAACCGGCAACCGCCACCCCCAACTGCTGACGCGCCCGACCCGCCGACTGCACCAGCCACAGATACAGGGCGATGCCGAGGACAAGCGCCAGCGCGCTCATGATGAGACGCTCGCGCGGCGCCAGCGATTCCCAGATTTTTCGCAGTTGTGCCTTCATAAGCTCCTCGCGGTGAGGATGATGGTTCCGCGCGGGGAACGCATCGACGCCTGAGAGCTATCGACATTCAGTCCCGCCTGATTCAAGCGTTCCACGACCCGGCGCACGCCGGCTTCTTCGAGGGCCGCCAGTTCAAGCGTCATCCGGCCGCTTTCGTAGGATGCGATGAGCAGGCTGCCCGGCGGAAGCTCGCGCAATGCCGCCGCCACCTGCTCGATCATCGGCAGAAAATCGCTGCTATCGGGCTGGTTGGCGGCATGGCGGGCTTCGGAAAGCTTGCGGCGCATCTGTAGAGCCGGATCGACCACCGCGACGGCATCGGGAAATACCGCGCGGAAGCGTGTTTCCATTTGCCGGCGCAAGCCGCGTTGTTCGCCGGCAAGCAACGTCCAGTCGGTAACCAGCGCAAAGGCATGGATCGCCAGCGCGGCGGCGGCAATCCAGGCGGCTGGTCGTAACTGCGGCAACATGCCGGAAAAAGCTTGCCAATACTGACGCTCCTGCGCCAAAGCGACCCCTGCGTCGAGCGGCGCCGTACGCCAGTCCCACGCACCCGCAGGGCGCAGGGCAACCCCGAGTTGGCACTGCCATGCCGCGAGATCCGGCAACGCGCCCGCCTCGCTCGAATACAGCGCAATCGCCGCCGGTGCCGCATTGGCAGCTTTCGCTTCCTCGATCCTGAGTTGCAAGGACAGCGGCGGTACTTCCCGGTTGCCGCAATCGGTTGCTCCCCCCTCGAACGTTCCGCTACGCACAAAGCCCTCGCGACCATCCCAGGCAAGGCTCCATTCCCCGCTCGCCCAAGGTAAAAATAAACTCTCGCTATGCACCTCGCATCCCCGGATACCCACGGCAGCAAGCGCTTCTAACCAGCGTTGCAAAGCGGCCTTGTCGACCACCGCCAGAACATCGCGGTCATCGGTAGAACCGAGCCAACTTACCTGATTGGCTTCCAGTTCGCCCAGCGTATCCTCCTCGACCGCAAAAGCCAGCACCGCACCGGCCCGGCGTTTGGCGGCGGGAGGCAGGTTAGCTCGGGTGATCAGGACTTGTGCAGCAGGGATGATCAACTGTACCCGTTTGGCGCGTTGCGGCAGTCCTGCGATTTGCCCTTCGCCGACGACCGGCGCCGCATTGCCATTGACCAGCGCCCATTGACAGCGCAAAGCCGGGTCGTTGAGCGAGGCGTAAATACGCAGCAGGCTCATGGAATTTTGCGCCAGACAATGGCCGGCCAGCCCGAGGTTTCGCGCGCGAGAAGCGCTGTGCCTCGTGCCGTTGCGCTGCCATAGGTTACTCGCATTGTCGCCATGAAATAGTTGCTGCTTACGCTGATGAGATTGTCGACCGCCACGATACCACCGGGAAGCCGATTCAGAAAGTCGGCACGATCGAGAAAATAGGCACGCTCACGCTGAGCGACCAGTGCCCTGGCGGCATCGAGATCCAGTCCGTCAATAATTGCCACCAGCACTTCCGGCTTGGCCGTGTTCACGTTGACGGCGGTGAAACGGGGCAGCGCCGTCACGAAGGGACGCAGGCGTGCGCGCACGTTTTCGTCGAAACCGCGCACCAGCGCAAGTTCGGTTACATCGACCAACGGCCGGTTAGCCGCGAGGTACGGCGTCGGCAACGAGAGATAGTAGCCGTCTTCGGCACCCTCCTGCGGTTGCGGCAGATCGTCGGCATCCAACCAGTCTGCCAGCGCGTCAGCCAGCGCTACCGGCAAATCCAGCAACACCAGCAGGCGCCGGAAACTGGCGAGCTGGGCAAGGTTGACCTTGCCGTCCTGCACCAGATTATTGAGATTGAATGCACCCTGCTGATCCTCGATATAGCCGGTGAACTCGCCGTTATCGACCGGCATCGGCGGCAGCCGCAAGGCCCAGGGCTCGCCCAGATGATCGACGCTGCTGCTGCGGCGGTCGTCGCTCAGCACCGCGCGCGCCCAGTCCACGCCGGCCTGGACCAGCAAACGCGCCTGAACATGGTCGCCCTCCAGTTCGCTGTGGCGTGCCCAGGTACTCTGCGACACCATGATCGCCGCCGCTGCCAACGCGGCCAGCGCCACCACCCCCATCGCAAGGATGATCGCGATGCCGCGCTGTTTCGCTATCATGATTTCACTTCAAAAAATCGCACGATTTCCTCGTTCGAGGTCAGCACAATGCGCATACGCACGGCCTGGGGCAAAGGCGAATCGAGCGGTGCTGCGGGCCAACGATCCACCCAAGCGAGATCGG
>CALMWM010000204.1 GCA_937873435.1 uncultured Gallionellaceae bacterium | reverse complement strand
TGCGTTACCGCACCTCGCAATCGACCTTTTTATCCCCCGAAGCAGGCGACGAAGCGCCCTGACCGGGCTGCTGCGTAGGCGAAGTGCTGAACGACGGCGGCGGCGTGAACTGGATGCCGGGGTTGGTGGGCAGAATGACCGGCGGTTGCGTGAAGCTCGGGGTATAGCCGAATTGCCCCGCGGAGAAGTTCTGGCTGCCGCCTTTGTTCGTCAGCTGAATTAGTCCGTCGATAACCTGCACGTACAAGCCCGGCGCCAGACCGCCAGCACCAGTCCCCGGGGGGGCTGCTTGAGCCAGTGTCATCCTGCCGCCTCCCTCGTCACCGGCACTCATACCGCTAATCCCCGCACCCGCACTCATATCGGCACCGGGTATCACTTGGGCGATGTAGTCGGTGCCGCGGATGCCGATGGTGGCGGAGGGCGCCTTGAGCTGGTAGCTGTCCTGGTTGCCGCGCTTGCCGACCAGCCCGGTCAGCGCTCGCAAGCCGCCCTTGAGCAGGCTGAAAACGGCACTGTCGGCTTCCGGTTTGGCCTGGTCGAACAGGAAAGCGTCGATTCTGATCTGGGTGTTCGGCTTGAGGGTGATTTCGCTGTTGTCGATGAATTTGATGCGGGCGTAGGTGTCCTTTTCCGAGACCAGCAGATCGCCGCTTTCGACGATGGATTTCAGCGACAATATCTTGCTGGTGCCGTCGGCCTTTTTGGCTAATAACGGGCCGCTCAGGTGCGTGACCGTGCCTGCCGTTTCGGCGCACGCCGAAAAGCTCAACAGGAACCCCAGCGCGAGCGTTAGCAGGCTAGTTGCAATACTGTTTTTTCTTGGGTGCTTCATCTTTCTTGTCCTCTTTCTGGGCGACGGTGTCTTTCTTATCGTCCTTCTTGTCGTCGGCTTTCTTGTCGTCCTTTGGCTCGGAACCGGCGCCGCGTCCTGCCGTATCGCCTCCGCCGCCACCGCCCTTGGTATCAGACGAGGTTTCTTTGGACAGCAGGGCAACGGTGGTTAACGGTTTGACCACCGAGTTCAAGGTTGCGGTGTTGAGGGAGTTGTTGGACTGGTTGAGCGCTTGATCCAGCGATTTTCCCTCGTCCGTCTTCCCGGCTTCCTTGATTACGTCGGGCAGTTTCTCCGGCAGTACTGCGGAACAACCTGCGGCACCGGGAGAAGCGGTGCATTGCGCCAAGGTCGGCAAGACCGCCGAGCAGCCCGCTGCAGTGGGGCTGGCCGTGCAGGCCGCCAGCGTCGGCAATACCGCCGAACAACCGGCGGCGCTCGGGTTCGCGGTGCATGCGCTCAAGGTCGGCAGAACGGACGAGCAACCCGCCGCAGCGGGGTTGGCAGCGCAGGCGCTTATGCTCGGTAGTACCGCCGAGCAGCCTGCCGCACTCGGATTGGCGGTACAGGCGCTCAGGGTCGGCAAGATCGCCGAACAACCTGGCGCACCTGGATTCGCAGTGCAGGCGCTTAGAGTCGGCAATACTGCCGAACAGCCTGCCGCACTCGGATTCGCGGTGCAGGCGCTCAGGGTCGGCAAGATCGCCGAACAACCGGCGGCACTCGGGTTGGCGGTACAGGCACTCAGGGTCGGCAGCACTGCTGAACAGCCCGCTGCAGAGGGGTTGGCCGTGCACTGATCAAGCGTCGGTAATACGGTCGAACAACCGGCAGCACCCGGATTCGCTATGCATTGATCCAGGGTCGGGGGCGGTGGCGGGGTTGTCCCGCCGCCGGAAACTGGCGTGTTGTTGGTCCAGCTGCTGCTGTACGACGACCCTTGCGAGCCGGCCAGCGAACCGCTCGCCAGGCTGATCGTGCTGGACGCGGTAAGCGGGGCGTCGATGGTGAGTGCGCTGCCGCTGCTGGCGGTAAGGCCGATACCACCGTTCGATGAGGTGATATAGCCATTGACCGTAATGGGCGACTGGGCTGTGACGGTGATGTTGCCCAGTGCGGTGACGCTCGCCGTTCCCGAGTTGGCGACCGCCGGTCCGAGGATCACTCCGCCGAAGTTCAGGACGTTAACCAAGCCCATGTTCGCATTCAATCTGTTGATCCGCGGAACCTGGGTATGCAGGCCCGAGACGCCGTTAATGTTGGTGTATGCGCTGACATCCAGCACGCCGGCAATAATGTCCGGGCTGGTCGCCGAGCCGTAGACCGAGCCGCCACTCGCCGTGAGGTTAACGCTGCCCGCCCCGGCATTGATCTGCCCGGGGATGTTCAGGTCGCCGGCGCTGGCGGTCAAGGTTACGTTGCCACCGCTGGTGGCTATCCCGCTCAAGCTGTAGTTGTAAGGCGCGGTACCGCCGCTCATCGTCGTCACGTTAAAAGTCGTCGAGTCGACGAAGGTTAAGCTGCTGCCGGTGGTCTTGCCGGCGAGATTGGTCACGGCATTGGACGCATGATTGAGGTTGACCGCGCCGGCTGCGCTGACGCCCAGATCCTGCACCGTAATGGCGCCGCCCTGGGTAATGCCGGCGCCGGTTAGCAGGCCGATACGGGTGGTGGTGCTGTGCCTGTCGGTAACCGCAGTACCTCCTACGGTAATGCCCGCCACGTAGATCGCCCCCGCCTCTTTGCCGGAATAATCGCTACCGATGGCGATGGTGGGCGAGACGACTTGCCAGAGATTGGTCACGCACAGGCATGGGCTAGCATTGCAGGTAGCAGAACCGACTGTGATATTGCGGCCCGCCGTATAGGTACGTATATCCGCCCCACTGGCAGCGGTAACCGTGCCGGTAAAGGAACTGAGGGTGTCGGCTTCCAGGGCTACATTGCCTGCGCTGACATTAATCGTTGTCAAGTCTAACGTCGGTGCCGCCAAACGGACAATGCCGGTACCCGCATTAATGGCGCTGCTGGCCGTCAGCGTGCCAGTGACCGCCTCGAAATCCAGCTTGGTGGACGACGAGGTGGTTCCTGCGTTAAGGGCGACAATATCGAAAGTGCCGGCATTTTTGAACAACACCGATTTCCCCGTAGAACCGCTCAAATCGACATCCAGCTTATTCATGGAATTCGTCGATGCAGCCAGGTTCACCCCCCCCGCCGAAATTATGCTCAATCCGCCAGTGCCGCCAGTAACAATCGGGGCATTGGTATCCTGACCGACCCCCGACGTGGCGGAAGTCGGTGAATTCAATTTGACGGCACTGGGGCCGGTAGCTCCTGAGACGGAAATCCCGCTGAAATCTGCCCATGTCGCATCGCGCACCGTAGAAACATAAATAGAACTGTTGCTCTTGTAGCTGAATGTTGCAGTACTGCCTGCCGTAGCTTTGCCCGCGATCACGCCGATCGGATTCAATTTATTGGATGCGGTTGTGGAGCCGAAATCCACCGACGAACCCTCGAGGTATGCCGCCTTGCCGGAAAGCAACGCAGAGGTATTGTCCGTTTGGGACAGCAGTCCACCGCTGGTAAGGGAGATCACACCGTTAGGCGCGGACGAAGTGTAGCCACTGGCATCCAACACAATGCTGATGCCGTTGATCCCATCCAAACCGCTGGCGACATTCAATGCCGGGGTATTCTTGAAGATGAAATTCTTGTTCTGATGCGATGAGTCGCCCACCAACGCAGCGAGGTTGGTCACTGAATTCGCGAGGTCGAGCGTGGCATTCCCGAGCGCCTTGATCGCCAGATTGGTTGCGCTGACAGTTCCCGCGCCACTCTGCGTAACGCTGCCTCCCGTCTGTAAACTGAGCGTGGAAGCGTTGGACGGTGCAATCGCGGCGCTGATGCTGAGGTTGCCCGCAGCCATCGAACCGATACGCAGTGCAGCGGCATTCACGTTATCGAGTTCATTGGTGGAAAGCTCGAACGTGCTAGCAAGCCCCGCCTTTGCTCCCAGATCGATACTCCGTCCTGCGCTGTAGGGTTTGAGCCAGACCGTTCCGCTACCGACGATGGCACCACTACCCGCAATGCTCATCAGATCGGCGGCCAGCGTAATGTTCGCACCGTGCAAGGGATAATCATTGGTAATCCCTAGCGTCGCGGTGCCCCCAGACGAGAGGGTAAGGTCTTGCGTCCCGGTATTGATTGCTGGCGATACGACCAGATTCCCAGTTGACTGGAAGGAGAACGGGCTATTGCTTGCCAGGTTCGCAGAAGCGATGGTTGCGTCGCCGGTATGGCTCACGTACACGGCGCTCGGGCCGTAACCTGAAGTGCCTATCGAGATACTGGAATTGCCGCTACCGCCGGGAGAGCTGGTCTTGAATGGCGTGCCGGCAGCGCCGATCGCGCCGATCGAAGTCTGATCGTTCTGGAGATCAATGGATGGGGCGGTAATGAGTCCCGTCGTGCCGGTGCCGATTGCTCCTGCCGAAGCATGAATGTTCGCGCTCGTTGTGCCTGTCACAGCACCATTGGCGACAATGCCGGCGCCAGCGCTGAGGGTAAGATTATTACCGGAAAGGCTGGAGCCAGCGGCTAGAGTGATGTTTCCGGTTCCCGAACTTACGGCCCAGCCTGTGTTGTTCCAGCCGGCGATCAGGTTGAAATCCCCGCTGCCGCTGACGGAAACACCATTGGCGATCTTGATGTCGTTGTTGGCAAGCAGTGTCAGGGTGCTCGGCCCGGTTACCGTCCCGTTGGCATTGATGTTGATGTCGCCATTCCCGCCCGTGCCGGCTGAGTTGGTTCGAATCTCCAGACTGCCTGATTGGAGGTTGATGGTGTTCCAGGTCAGTGTGGAGTTGCCCGTCGCACCCGAGAAATAGCCACCACCAATGGTGCCACCGTTCAAATTGTCCGTAGTGTTGTCGATTGTAATATCCGCCGGGTCAAGTAGCAGGGTGCCGGCATTCCCGTGTGGTGCCAACGTATCTACCCGCCCTTGGAAATCGAGATAGTTGTGTCCCGAAGTTTCGACGAACCCGCCATTCCCCCCTTGCTGTCCACCCCGAGCAGAGATGTTTCCGTAGGCACGGGTGGTGTCATCCGCCCACACGATCACCTTGCCGCCGTCGCCATGCTGCATGGCATCGGCCTTGATCGCAGCATCCTTGCCAAAGTAAGTGACCTGGGCATTTTGCACTGCCGGGTTCTTGCCCTGATAATCCCCCCCCACCAGCACCGTACCGCCGCCCTGCTGGCCGGAAGCATCCACCTGGGCATCGCCGGTCAGCCCGACCCGCTCGCCCAGCACCTGGATTTCGCCGCCCTTGCCCGCGCCGGTCGCGCTGGTCACGCTGCCTGCTTCGAGCAGTGTGTCCTTGCTGGCCTTGAACAATATCTTGCCGTTCTCGCCCACTACCGCGCTGTCGGCGCTGACCTTGCCGCGCTGATTGATCAGCGCGCCGTAGATGCCCACTTTGCCGCCCTGGCCGATGAGCTGGCCGAGGTTGAGTGCCTGGTTGTCCGGGGCGCTGACGACGACGGCCAGATCCGGGTTGGCGGTGTCCACCAGTTGTACGCTCTTGCCGGCAGCCAGCAGGATTTCGCCTTGCGGGCTGGTGAGGATGCCGCTGTTTTGCACATCGGGGGCGATCAGGACGATCTGGCCGCCGCTCGGGGTGGTGATGGCGCCCTGGTTGTCCAGTTTGGCGGCGATGCTGCCGGCACTGAATTTATATTTGCCGGCGAGGAAGTCCTGGTTGCTGATGTCGAGGGTGGAGGCGATCAGGCCGTTGACGTCCACGCGGGCATTCGGCCCGAACAGGATGCCGTTGGGGTTGATCAGGTAGACCCGCCCGTTGGATTGCAGCGCGCCGAGTATCGCCGAGCTTTCCTGGCCGACGACGCGATTCAGCACGTTGCTGTTGCCGCTTTGCTGGATGAAGCGGGTGACTTCGTTGGGGGCGATGGAAAAACCTTGCCAGTTGATGATGGCATTGGGGCTGTTGGTGATATTGAGGGCGTTGCCCTGGCTGGCGAAGTTGACGCTGCCGCTGATCACCTGCGGGCCGATGGGCTGCGCCTGCGCGGTGCCGGCGCCCAAACAGGCTGCCAATGCAATGCTCAACAGCTTGCGGCGGAAAGGTTTTCCCAGCTCGATCCTGTTTTCCATTTCATGCTCCAACTTGCATTAAATACACTCTGAATGATAGCAAATCCATGCGCAAATGCTTGCGTTCATGATGCTTGCGGCTCTCATCATTCACCGCGTATTCCTTGACCGGCATCAAGCCAAAATTTCGCCGTATCGGGCATAGTGACCGGCAATACCCCGTCCCATTTCGAGGCCTCCGACAATATGCACGACATTCCCTTTTACAAACCTCACGGCAACGAGATCGAATTGTTCGAGCACGCTTGGCGCAACCAGCTGCCTTTGTTGATCAAAGGGCCGACCGGATGCGGCAAGACCCGCTTCGTCGCGCACATGGCGGCGCGGCTGGGCCGTCCGCTGTACACCGTGGCCTGCCACGACGACCTGACTGCCGCCGACCTGGTCGGGCGCCACCTGATCGGCGACGGGGTGACCTACTGGAACGACGGCCCGCTCACCCGCGCGGTGCGCGAGGGCGGCATCTGCTACCTCGACGAAGTGGTGGAAGCGCGCAAGGATACCACCGTAGTGTTACATCCGCTGTCCGACGACCGGCGCATCTTGCCGATCGAACGCACCGGCGAAATCCTCGAAGCACCGCCGCAATTCATGCTGGTGGTGTCGTACAACCCCGGCTATCAGAATTTCCTCAAAGGCATGAAACCCAGCACGCGCCAGCGTTTTGCCTCGCTGCGCTTCGACTTTCCGGAAAGCGCGCTGGAGCAGGAAATCGTCAGGGGTGAAACCGGCATCGATGAAATGTTGTCCAAGCGTTTAGTCAATCTCGCTAACAATCTGCGCGCCCTCAAGGAACACGACCTGGAGGAAGCTGCCAGCACCCGGCTGGTGGTCTATGCCGCGACGCTGATCAAAAGCGGATTCGACCCGGTCGAATCGTGCCGCGCCGCGATGGTGGAAACCCTGACCGACGACGAGGAAACCGCCGAAGCACTGATGGAAATCATTTATGCCACTTTCGGGAGATAAACTCCCTCCACAGGAAGAACCCGACGTGCCAGGATTAACCTTGGCGGTGTGGGCGGAGGCGTTGTACCTGACCAACCTGTTGCTGCTGCCGGGGATCTGCTTCGCTGTCCTGTTGTGGCTGTATTTCAAGCATCGCGCATCCGCTCCCTCGCTGGCCGTGTGCCACCTCAAGCAAACCATCGCTGGCAGCCTGTGGGCCGGGGTGTTGCTGGGCGTGGTCACGGTGGTTGTCGTCGCGCTCAGCGATTACAGTTCGGAAGCTACCTGGGTCATCATCATCACCTATTTCGTCTGCTTTCATGCCACGCTGGTGATGCTGGGCGTGCTCGGGCTGGCCAAGGCGATGGCCGGCCAGACCTACGTCTATCCCCTGATCGGAAAACCTTGTGCGTAACGTCCAGCGCCAGCGCCTGCTGACGCAGGCCGGCTTTTTCATCCTGTTCGTGCTGGCCCCGGTATTCGACCTGTTCCGCCTCGACCTCAACCTCGGCCATTTCTTCTTCCTCGGCATGAACTGGACGCTGGGCTTCGAAGACGTGCTCGCCAAGCGCATCAGCGGCACCCAATTCGGCGTCAACATCATCGTGCGCGCCGGGCTGCCGATCCTTTCGGTGATCGCTACCGGAGTCTGGCTTTCGTTGAAATACGGACGGATTTATTGCGGCTGGCTGTGTCCGCATTTCTCGGTGGTGGAAACCATCAATCTGGTGATGCGCCGCGCCATCGGCAAACACAGCATCTGGGATCGCCATCTTTCACCGGAGCGCCGGGCCGACGGCAGCCCGGTGCAGCCCAACCCGTGGTACTGGCTGCTACTGGTGCCGCTGGTGCTGGTCTTTTCCTTCGTCTGGGCAATTGCCTTGCTCACCTACCTGCTGCCGCCCGCGGAAATCTATGGCAACCTGTGGCACGCCACGCTGACACGCAACCAGAGCGTTTTCCTGAGTGTCGCCACCATCCTGTTGTTCATCGAATTCATGTTCGCCCGCCACCTGTTCTGCCGCTTCGGCTGCGCCGTCGGTTATTTCCAGAGCCTCGCCTGGATGGGCAACCGCAAGGCACTGATCATCGGCTTCGACCGCCGCCGCGCGGAAAGCTGCGCCGACTGCGACACAGCCTGCGAAAACGCCTGCCCGATGCGCCTCAAGCCGCGCACCATCAAGCGCCACATGTTCACCTGCACCCAATGCAACCAGTGCGCCGACGCCTGCACCCAAGTGCAGAAAGACAACCCGCAGGGAACCCTGTTGAAATGGG
>CALMWM010000203.1 GCA_937873435.1 uncultured Gallionellaceae bacterium | reverse complement strand
CCCGATCGCTCCTTTCGCCATGTTGCGGGTGTCCACCGCCATGCCGCGCATGTGGCACCAGAAGGCCCGGCCGTTCTTGCGCATCATGATGTTTTCGATTTCGAAGGGCTTGCCTTGCGATAGCACGGAAAAGGATTGTTCGCTGATCTGTGCGTGGTTTTCCGCTGTGGGGTAGAACAGTTCGGGCGATTTTTCGCGGATTTCCTTTAGCTTGTAGCCGAACATCTCTTCCAGGCGGCGGTTGATCCAGATGAATTTTCCTTCCCGGAGAAAAGCGATGCCGACCTGGGCGTTGTCCAGGATAGTGCGCAGTTGCTGCAGCGTGTCGGCAAGTTCCTGCTGCATTGCCTTGCGCCGGGTGATGTCTTCGAACATGCCGAGCACCCCGACGACCTTGCCCGTCTGGTCGTGCAGAGGCACCTTGCTGGTTTCCAGCCAACGCACTTCCCCGTTGCGTGCGGCCATTCGCTCTTCATAATTGATGCGGGGGCGATTGTTGCGCATTACGCTGCGGTCGTCCTTGCGGTATTTCCTGGCGTACTCCGGCGGGTAAAGATCGAAATCGGACTTGCCTTTCAGTTCTGCTGTAGACGCCATTTCGCAATTGGCAAGGTATGCCGCATTACCGCCGATATATACGGAATCGAGATCTTTCCAGAATACCCGCTGGGGGATATGGTCAAGCACCTGCTGTACCACCTGCTTGGCGTTGAACAGGTCTTCTTCGGCCTTTTCCCGGGCCATCTCCGCGAGCTTGCGTTGGGATATATCTTCCTGGATCGAAAGAAAATGCGTGATGCCGCCGGCTTCGTCGAAGATCGGAGACGCCGTGGCGGATTGCCATACCATGTCGCCGTTTTTTTTGCGGTTGAAAAACTCCCCTTGCCAGACCTCACCCGCGCAGAGGCGGTTCCAGAACCTCCGCCATTCTTCGGGGGGGGTGTGATCCGATTTCAGGAAGCGCGGATTGCGTCCCCGCACTTCCTGCGCGTCGTAGCCGTAGGTAAGACAAAAGGCCGGGTTGACGTATTCGATGTTGCCATTGAGATCGGTGATGATGATGGTGTCGGGGCTCTGTTCCACCACTTGCTTGAATTTCCGCAAGCTTTCCTCGACCCGGCTGAGGTTGGTGACATCTTCGTAGCCGACCAGCAGCCCGTCTATGTTGCCTTTGGCATCGCGCAACGGCACCTTGGTTATATCCAGCCATTTTATTTCGCCGCCGGGTTCCTGTTTCTGGCTCAGCGTGTGGTACTGGGAGGCGCCTTCCTGCATGACGCCCAAATCCTGTTTGAAAAAGAAATCGCCGTCCGCGTGGGTGGCGTAGAGGTCGTAATCGGTCTTGCCGGCGATCTCGCACGGCGATTGCAGGCCGACGGCTTGCGCACCCGCCCGGTTGCAGCCGCGGAATGTGCCGTTGCGGTCTTTCCAGTATAAATGCTGGGGCAAGCTGTCCACTACTTGCTGCAAGGCGTCCTGACGCTGCTTGAGATCGGTGAGGTCGGTGAAGGTGGTGAAAATCTCGAATGGGTGGTTTTCCCCGGAACGGAAATGGGGAATGGCACTCATCGATAGCCAGCGATGCTGTTCCAGTCCGGGATTGAATATCCCCATCAACACCTCGCCGCTAGCCTGCCCGCTACGCAATGCCACCATCGCCGGGTGTTCCGTGCCGGGAAAATCGCTGCCGTCCTCGCGTATGGCTTTCCAGCACGGGTCGGACCAGGTTCGGCCAGCCATCTGGCTGAAGGCGAGGCCGAGTATCCGCTCTGCCGCCGGGTTCGCCGAGACGATACGTCCTTCTTCGTCATGGAAAAGCGCACCTTGGGCCATTGCCGCAAACAGCTGGGCGTAACGCTCGCACTCGGGGGATGAGACGGCGCCGTCTGCATGGGAAATATCCTGCGTTTGGGGGCAGGAGGGCTGGCCGGTTCTGGATGGGCTTCGCATAAGGGGACTTCGCTAGAGGTCTTGAAGATGGCTTTGCCGTGAATTTATTTTATACCGAATCCTGGCATAAACAGGAAAAAGTCTTGCCTCCTGGTCATGCAAAGTTAAGGCTCTAAAATCCAGCGTAGACTAAAAAAACCGATAACGAAAACATATTGCGGCCAATTTCCGGCAATCCGCTCCTCAAACCGGCTTTGCAGCCAACCAATAGGAAACGAAGTTGCTTGGGAGCAAGCTCTTGTCACCAATTCGACGTGACTATCTTTCAGGGGGGATTCAGCGAGCGAGCAGATTATCCGGGAGATGGGAGGGCCACAGAATTCCCTCGTATAAACCGTCGGTCGCGAAATTCCGGTTCAGATCGAAGCTGAAAACCAGGTTCCTGAATCCGAACAACTTCAGTCCCAGGGCGACATTGGCCGCATGGGCATCTTTTAGACTGCCCATGGCGATACAGCAGGTTGCCTTGGGGGTCGGGGTGGTGCGTCCGACTAGCATCTGGATATTGTCGACGACTCCGTAAGTTGTGAAAATTTCGGTAATTTCATCGATCAAATGCTGCCGGTTTTCTATGTGTTTCAGCCTGTTGCGGAATTCGTTTTTCATTTACGCGCCTCGCCAAACGATGCGCTAGTGTAGTGCTTGCGAAATGTTTGAACTACGAGACACGATGTTTGTCCTAT
>CALMWM010000202.1 GCA_937873435.1 uncultured Gallionellaceae bacterium | reverse complement strand
ACAACAAGATTTCCATCTTGTTCGAGCCTACCAGCTTGGTTCTGGCATCCACCGCATCAAAGATTTGATTGGGTTGCATATTCACCTCAGCACCATTCTCAATATTTTAGTCAACGCCCCACGGCACCCCTAGCCAAGCAAACGGGTAAGAATATCGGCTAGCTTGTGCGGTTCGAATTTCGGCACATATTCGTCAACCCCGATAGCACGACCGAGCTTTTCGTTGGCCGAGCTACTCAATGAAGAATGCATTAGCACGGGTATCCCGGCAAAGCGTGCGTCACTTTTAATGCTCTTGGTCAACACGTAACCGTCCATTTCCGGCATTTCCACATCGGTTAGCACCAACTGTATCAAATCCGATACCGGCACTCGCAGTGAATCGGCCTGGGCGGCAATCCGTTGCAATTCTTCCCACGCCTGCTTACCGTTATTTGCGCAAACATATTTCACCCCCATCGCATCGAGCGTACGCGATATCTGGCGCCGCGCCACTGCCGAGTCGTCGGCAAAAAACACAGTGCGCTCGCGCTTCAAGGGTTGAATCGTATTGAAAACCAGCGCATTGTCGTCAAAATGCCCGGTTTCCGAGAGCACTTTCTCGACATCCATCATCATTACCAGCCGACCATCCGGCAATTCAGTAACGGCAGTCACCAAGCCGCCCATCTCAGCGGCAAGCATGTCCGGCGGCACTTTCATTGCAGCCCAATCCAGGCGCAGAATGGTATCCACTGCCTCGACCAGAAATCCCTGCGTATGGCCGTTGTATTCGGTAACGATCATGATTTCCGGTTTTTTATCGGTCTGCACACCGACATATTTCACCAAATCCACCACCGGCACCAAAGCGCCGCGCAAGCTCACCATCCCTTCGACCGAAGCCGGCATTTCCGGTGCTCGCGTAATCGACGGCACCCGCATCACTTCCCGCACCTTAAACACGTTGATGCCGAAGGTTTCCCTGCGCCCGGTGCGATCATCCGTTCCCAAGGTAAACAGCAGGATCTCCAGCTTGTTAGTGCCTGCCAGCTTGGCACGCGCATCAATATTCTTTAAGAGCTCCGACATGTTGCGACTCCGTTAATCATGCTTATATGTTTGTGCGGACATTAATCAAATCATGCCTCGTTTAGCGTAATCATACCTTAAAAATTATGGGAAATTGCCACCTTCTTCGAGTGGCAGTTTAATTTACAAAGGATAAACGCGGCAATCACATGCTTTTTATCAAACTCGCCTTGCTGTATCATGATTTTGAATATCCTAATACGCCGTATCGAGAACCTTGCCGGCCACCAATAAACACATCGCCCCCGAAGAGCTTGAACAAGCCTTCTCGCTGTTTAACCTCGCCTCCGAGCAACT